>DUSG01000219.1 GCA_012842725.1 Clostridiales bacterium | reverse complement strand
TTTTGATTTAATCTATTATTGTTTAATTCTATTTATGTTATGTATTTCCTCTATAAATAATAGGATCTATTGCATAATTTGAATCAATAGACCCTTAATTGATAATTTTTATTAACTTTTGGTTTTTTTGACTTTGTTACCGTCAACTTTTTTCTGAGAATGGAGTTTAATGGCTTTTAGATATACATTTTCAGTCTGCTCTGCCATTTTTCTGACATCAAAATATTTTTCCGCTATTTTTCTTGCTGCTCTTTTTGCTTTTGACAGTTCTTCACGATTTTTGTGAAAATAAAGTATATCTTTGATTATCATTGAAACATCAAGCTTATCATATCCGTGCTTGATTGAACCACTTAGTTGAGGTATTCTGCCTTTTCCGAACCAATCTTCTCTGACTATGCCTCCATATCCTTGGCCTATCAAGATTCCAACATTTCCACAGGCCATAGCTTCTCTTAAAGCTCGACCACGCGCAAAAACAATATGGTTTCGTAAAAGATAAGGTAATGGGTCATGTACCCAACTGTAATTTTTCATTCCTTCAATGTTTGCACCTACAGCATGGCCGATGATTTTTGCATCCAAAGATATTCCTTTTTTTCTAAGAATTCTAACAGCTCTGGCTAGGTATTGGGCACCATGCGATACTTCACCGTTGGTCCTACCCATCCAGATAATTCGCAAGGGACCATTGACATTAATGTTTTCCATCGGTTTATAGTGTTCCAGGTCTATTCCGTTAAAAATAACATGAATTTTTTCTTGATGGCAGTCACCCGCTGATTTTGCAACTTCGGGCCCAATTGCGATAATGCAATCTGCTTTTTCCATAGAAATTGGATGAAGTTTGCACCAATTTAATGTACTATGGAGAGTCAAGACAAAAGGAATATCTAATTTATCTGATGCTTTAATAGCTGCAGATAAAACCAAGGGAGAATGGGCATGCACCAGGGATATTTTCATGTCATTGATTTTATTCAATAAATCATCATCTGATTCATAAAAAAAATAATCTACTCCTTTTAAGGATTTTGTCATAGCATCTAAATCTGCGTCTGATAATTTAAACTTTTCCATAGTTTTTTCATTGTGAATAAAACCTATTACAACTTTTGTTCCAAGTTTCTGAAGATATAGTGACAGTTCTCGAACGTGGGTAAAAACACCACATTTTGCAATGATTGATAGCAGTAAAACTTTCATGTATTACACCTCTCTTAGTAGTAATAATATGCAGAAGTACATGCTATGTAACCGGTAACGCTTGTAAAATTGAAAACATATTGTACATTAGAAGACTACTGAAAAAATATGGAAAATGCATGTAATAATAATAAATTCTAAAAGGAGATGATTTGTTTTGGGTTGTGGGAACATTAATCCATTAGATGGATTCAGAGGCTTTAATTTAGTGCAAAATCCCAGCTTTCAGGCCGGATTAGCAGGTTGGGTTCACAGCGAAAATGTATCTGTTTCTGATCGTCTACCTTTTGAGGGGACTCAAGTAGCTACTATGGATATTAATCCAGCCAGTATGTACCAGGATGTATCTTTGGCAGGCACGGACTGTTCTCCTTTGTTTTTAAGCTTCAATGTAGTCAGCAATAATCAGCCGGATATCACCGTACAAGTATTATGGCTTGATTCAAATCACAATTATATTGCTTCAGGGCTGGAAATGTATATTAAGGCAAATACAACTGACAGTGCCAATAATGGAAGAGTAACATTTTTTGATATTACTGACAGCCCGCCCCCAGGAGCTGCCTTTGCAAGGTTGATTTTCAACAAGGCTGAAGGATTTGGAGAATCTACTGTCTCAATAGATCAAGTAATACTGGCACCGGTAGGTTCTGCCAATTTGCTGAAAAACCCCAGCTTTGAAGCAGGTTTCATCAGTTGGTCAGGTGCAAATTACTCAGTTAGTTTTGAAACCCCTTTGCAAGGAGCAGCTGATGTGACTACAGCTTTAGGAGGAACTCTAATCCAGGATGTACCCATAGAAAATCAACCATCGGGATCTTCTTATTTGTTTTCTTTCGGTGCCTATGCTGAAGGATCGGTATCCTTAACGGCTCAGGTATTATGGTTGGATGCAGGGGATAATATCATTGGCTCTCCAGGCTTGGAAATCACAATTCCATCGGATATATTAAATCAACAGGAAAATTATCTGACTTATCTTGATTTGACTAATCCTGCACCTCTTAATGCGGTAAAGGCTCGCATCTTATTTGATTCTGATGTGGCTGATGGAAGCAGATTAAGAATTGATCAGGTTATTTTTGCCAGGGCAGGTTCATCAAATTTATTGCAAAATCCAAGTTTTGAAGATGGATTAAACAACTGGACAGACATTAATGGAACGACTATTCTCGGAGCTGATGTTTACGAAGGAGAGGCTGCTGGAAGTTTAGATATTATAGGAGGAGTATTCTTACAAGATGTTTTTATTCCCAATGCTGAGGGTAATTGCTTCGTGTTAAATTATGGTATTAGAGCAAGGAGAAATGCCGGCGGTGGTGTTACAGAACATGTAATTGTAAAGGTATTGTGGCTTGATGATGGTGGGAATGAGATAGGAGAGGGACTTACCATAGTAAATTACGTAAGACATAACGTTGGACAATTCATTCAATGGCTAGTCTATACAGGTATAACTGAACCGGCACCTCCAGGTACAACTGCAGCCAGAATTCAGATTACAAAACTTGATTCTGGAACAAGCAACTTTGGAAGGATAGATATAGATAAAATTGTTTTTGGTCGATTAACTTAATTTGATAGCAGGATTTCTTTCTCGATATATAGGTGTGTTTAAGCCTATACAGAAAGAAATCCTGTTTTAGTTTTTATAATAAGATGCATATCTGGCAGAAAGCTTGTAACTCTTGTCTTATTAATAACATAATCTATTATAGAAAGTAATGTTTATTAGCGTACATAGTTTATAACAATGAAATATAATTTAGGAGATGTAGGGTATGGGTATGTCAGGATGCTTATGTGCAGAGCTTTTGGCAGGGATTGATGATGGCACTGCAATTGAGGTAAAGACCTCATGTGATACTTTTGTAGGCAGATTGGTAGGAAATATAACAGGAAATGTTATTCAATTGATGGAGTCAGATGATACAATATTAAACATCTGCTGTAAAGATATATGCTCTATTAGAAAGCTGCCTATTTTGCCATTAGCCTATGTTGCTATTTTTGATGAAGGTAATGGAAATACTGTTGATGTAATCAATACAAATACTGATACAGTTATAAACACTATAACAGTAGGAAGAGGACCAACCAGAGTGGCAATTACTTCTGATGGTTCTAAAGCTTATGTGGTGAATGGCATAGATCGTACTGTGTCTGTTATAGATACTTTGAGTAATAGCGTTATATCGGTGATACCTGTAGGCGACAACCCTCAAGGGATAGCAATCACCCCTGATAATGCAAAAGCTTATGTAGCTAACCATGTTAGCGATACACTTTCGATTATAAATGCAGTTGATGATATAGTGATAGGGACAATCAGTATGGATTCTCCCTTTGATATAGCTATCACACCAGATGGTACCAGAGGGTATGTGGTGAATTTAAATATTGATAGTGTTACTGTGATAGATATATCTACAGATTCAATTATTGATACCATAACTGCTGTCGATGGAATAGGTGACGGCCCAAGTGCAATAGATATTACACCAGATGGTAATAAAGCCTATGTTACCAATTCTAATGATGATACTGTTTCTGTCATTGATTTATCGGACAATACAGTTATCGCTACGATTGCAGTAGGCGATACGCCCCGTGACATAGCAATTACACCCGATGGGACAAAAGCATATGTTGCAAACGGATTAAGTAATAGTATATCTATTATTGATACAGCAACCGATATGTTGGTTGATACAATTATGGTAGGGGGTCCACCAAATGAAGTGGCAATTACGCCTGATGGTGCCAAAGCATTTGTTACTCTTCAATCTACTACAAACGTTGCAATAGTTGGTGTTGAGGATAATCTATTACATGGTACTGTAACAGTTGGAAATGATCCTATCGGTATAGCTATTGGTTTTATACCTGTGTCATAAAAAAGAATGGGTGGAACTATGAAATAAAAAAAAGCATTTAATAGGTTTATTATGCAATAATTTAACGCCTGTTGATTTTTATAATATAACCCAAGATTTATCCATTGAGCTTATCAAGTTCACCAGCAAGGGAATAGACTGGGAAAAGCAGGAGATTAAAGGAATCGTGCTCAATAACGGTGATTGGGAAGAAAAAGTAACAAGATTCCCTGACTCTATATACAATCGATGCTATACAAGTTCTACAATAATTACTGATAAGTTGGAAAGTGTTATAGGCAAAGGGAAGATCTTTAATAGCTTTACTCTATTTGATAAGTATACAGTCTATTCGATACTAAAAGAAAATGGTTTAGAAGACTTTATGCTCCCTACGTATCCATATACCAGGGAGCTTTTGCTGAATTTGCTTCATGAGAAAGGAACTGCATTGATAAAACCTGCTAAAGGATCAATGGGAGCCGGAATATTGAGGTTTACGTTTCAGAACAACGAGTATAAAGTTTATAAGCAGACATTTTATCCTCTAAAAATAATTAACAACGAAGATAATTTTATTTTATATATTGAAAAGCTATTCAAACCTGAAAATTATTTAATTCAGCCTTTTATATCCTTTGGGTTGATAGATGGACATGTATTCGACATGCGCATGCTGGTGCAGAAAAATAAAAATGGGATTTGGGATGTTACAGCAGATATGAGCAGAGTAGGTTACAGAAATTTTTTTGTAACCAATTTAACCTATGGAGTTCAAAGAATTCACAAAGTTCTTGAGGACACAGGCTTTGATAAATCTATTTTGACTAAATTACGGGAGATCAGTCTATTGACAGCGAAAATTCTTGAAGAAAAACTGTGCTTCCTGGGTGAAATCAGTGTTGATTTTGGTATAGAACCCAGCGGGAAGCTTTGGATTATTGAAGTGAATGGCAAACCTGAAAAGACAGTATTAGGACGAATAAGCAAAGAAACATTGCAGAAGTCGTTTATTACCCCTATAGAGTATGCTGCTTATCTGGCAGCAAGTTCGTAAATCTTAATTATTGGCTATGAATATTGCTCTGGAAGATTATATCTAAAATTACCAACACTTATTATATAATTTAATATTATATGGAGTTGATATTATGGGATGTGGAAGCATAGTACCAATTATAGGACACAGATGCTTTAATCTAGTACAAAATCCAAGTTTTGAAGCCGGTTTGGCAGGATGGACTGCCACCGATAATGTAGATACTTTTGGTACTTCTACTTTCGAAGGCACTCAGGTAGCAAGAATGGGTATTGATGTAGCAAGTATGTTTCAGGATATACCTTTAGCCGGTACTGATTGTTCTCCCTTGCTGCTAAGTTTTAATATGGTCAGTCAGAATCAACCAAAATTTACGGTAGAAGTTCTCTGGCTGGATAGCAATCATAATTATATTTCTACCGGACTTAGAATGTATATTTGCGATGAGACAACAAATAGTAGACCATCAGATAATTCCAGAGTAACCTTTTTTGATATTACAGATGCACCTCCTGCTGGGGCTGTCTTTGCAAGATTATTGTTCAGCAAAGATATAGGCTTCGGGGAGTCTACAGTTTCCGCCGACCAGGTAATTCTTGTACCTATCAGTACAATCAATCTTGTGAAAAACTACAGTTTTGAACTAGGATTGACAAATTGGACTACGACCACATTTGGATCCAATTTCGATACTACTTTGCAGGGGGCTGCCAGTACGACTACTGATTCGGGAGGCACTCTTTTTCAAGATATACTCATTGATAATCATCCTGCCAATTCTTCCTATCTGTTTAGCTTCGGTGTCCATACAGAAGGGGATGGTGCCCTGAATGCTAAGGTACTATGGTTGGATGCAGGGGATAATATCATTGGGACAGGACTGGAAATTGATATTCCTGGTGATACTCTTGCTTTACAACAAAACTATCTTACCTATTTGGATATAACTGACCCGGCAGCACTTGGTGCTGTAAAAGCTAGAATATTATTTGAAGCTGTAATCTTGGGGGATGGAACGCTCAATATTGATCAGGTAATTCTGGCAAGGGTTAGCACAGATAACCTAATACAAAATCCCAGCTTTGAGGATGGGGCAAACGGCTGGACATTGGTGGATACAGGGATAAATGCGGAAAACGCTGCATATGAAGGACAATTCGTTGCACACGTTACCTTCACTGGCGGCGCATTTTTTCAGGACGTCCCATTAGACGGTGCTGAGGGTCATTGCTATTTGCTTAATTATGGTTTAAAGGTTCTCAGAGCCAGCGGTGGAGGTGTTTCTGGGAATATATTGGCAAGAGTCCTATGGCTTGATAATAATGGTGTAGAGATTAGCTTGGGTCTGAGCATTTTTAGTGAGGGGACTGCTAACCCAGGTTCAATAACTCAATGGTTGGTTTTTACAGGTATTACTGAGCCGGCACCTCCTGGTACTGCAGCAGCCAGAATTCAATTTACTAAACCCAGAAGCATAAGTGAGGAATCTTTTGTTCAAATAGACAAAGTGGTTTTTGGTCGTTTGACATAATGCATGTAAGCGCATTTTTCTCATCATATATATTATTAAGGAGATGTGGTCATGGGTATATCAGGATGTTTATGTACAGAGTTATTAGCAGATATTGAAGACGGCAGCGCAGTTGAGATAAAAACTCTATGTGATACTTTTGTGGGCAGATTGGTAGGAAATATAACAGGAAATGTTATTCAATTGAGGAGGTTAGATAATACAATAATAAATGTCTGCTGTAAGGATATCTGCTCTATTAGAAAGCTGCCTGTTTTACCATTAGCATATGTTGCCATCAATAGAGAAAATGACGGAACTACTGTTAATGTAATTGATACCAATACTGATACGCTAATAAACACTATTGTTGTTGGTGAAGGACCAGTTAATGCAGCAATAACCTCAGACGGGTCTAAAGTATATGTGGTGAATAATGCTGATCAGACTGTGTCGGTTATAGATACTTTGAGCAATAGTGTTATATCGGTGATATACGTAAGTCAAAATCCTCTTGGAATAGCAATCACTCCTAATAATGCAAAAGCTTATGTTGCTAATAATATTGCAAATACTCTTTCGGTTATAGATGTATCTAGTGATACCGTGATAGGGACAATCAGTACGGATGCTCCCACCGCAATAGCCATCACACCGGATAGTACCAGAGGGTATGTGACGAATCCTCTTAATAATAGTATTGTTGTGATAGATATATCAACGGATACAATCATTGATACCGTAAATGTTGGCACCACTCCCTTTGCAATAGCTATAACACCAGATGGTTCTAAAGCTTATGTTGCCAATTCAGGCAGCAACGATGTTTCTGTCATAGACTTATCAGACAATACAATTATTAGTACAATTTCAGTAGGCAATGCACCTCGTGCAGTAGCAATAACACCTGATGGAGCAAAAGCATATATAGCAAACGAAGGCAGCGATAGTTTATCAGTTATCGATACAGCAACCAATACGATAGTTGCTACAGTTTTACTTGGAGCTACACCCCACTCAATTGCAATAACACCAAATAGTGCTAAAGCATATGTATCTATACAAGACACTACAAATGTCACATTAGTCAATGTAGTGGATGATTCAGTTCATGGTAGTGTAACCGTTGGAGCAGGTCCAACTGGTATAGCTATTGGTATGGTGCCCGTATTATAGAGATAACTCATTATTAATCCCTTAACAGTTTTTTTTATGATGAATATTATGATAATAAGGCCTATTTAGAATTATTGTTAGGGGATGTTGAAATGACTGTCTATGTGGTTAAAAGAGGAGATACTCTATGGTCTATTGCCAGACAATTTGGAGTTTCAGTAAATACTATAGTTGAAGCAAACGGCATTGAAGACTTGTCCCATCTGGTGATTGGTCAGGGATTGATAATACCCCAAGAAGCAAGAGCATACGTCATCAGACCGGGGGATTCACTTTGGAGCGTTGCAAGGAGGTTTGGCACCACAGTAGAAAGGCTTGCTGTATATAATAGAATCACTAATCCTGCTTTGATTTATCCAGGATTGGAAATCAGGATACCCAGTGAGAGTAAGAATTATGGGTATATGGAAATCAATGCATATGTAGAACATGAGACAGGTGAAGCAGCTGCAGGATATGTAGAAGAAGTGGCACCATATCTCACATATATAAGCCCTTTCAGCTATCAGGTCAATGAAGATGGCACATTGAACAACATAAATGATGAAGCCATAATCCAGGTAGCAAGAGATAATAATGTTGCACCGCTGATGATAATAACCAATTTCAGAAACGGTAATTTTGATACGCAGCTTGCCCATACAATACTCAGCAATGAAACCATACAGCAAAATCTAATCAATAATGTCATTTCTAACATGAGAAATAAGGGATACTTCGGGTTAAATATAGATTTTGAAAGAGTTTCTCCGGCTGATAGACAGCTTTATAATAATTTTTTACGTAGAATCACAACCCAGCTTCATAGCAATAATTTTGTAGTTTCTACGGCATTAGCTCCCAAAACTACAGACGTAACAACTGGTGCCTGGCATGGTGCTCATGATTACAGAGCCCACGGGGAAATTGTGGACTTTGTAATATTGATGACCTATGAATGGGGATGGTCAGGAGGACCGCCAATGGCGGTAGCACCTATTAATGAAGTGGCGAAAGTCTTAAACTATGCCGTTTCAGTAATACCAAGGAATAAGATTTTGGTGGGAGCACCTTTGTATGGATACGATTGGTCATTGCCATATACTCCCGGAGGAGAATGGGCAAGAAGGATAAGCCCCGATGAAGCTGTAAGGCTGGCTGCAAATGTCGGTGCAGAAATACAATTTGATGAAACAGCTCAATCCCCTCATTTTAATTATAGGGATGAAAATGGAGTAGAACATGTTGTATGGTTCGAAGATGCAAGAAGCATGAAAGCAAAGAATGAAATGGTCGCTAATATGAGGCTTAAAGGAATAAGTTACTGGGTATTAGGAGAGCCCTTTGTGCAGAATTGGACATTGCTTAATAATATGTTTAATATTGTAAAAGTGATTTAGTTTATAAGAGGCTGTTGATGTAAAAATAATACAGCCTCTTTTTACTTATTTCAACTCTATTGAAGGAATTGTTGTTGTGATGTTGAACATACTAAGTATATTGATATGCTACGGAGGGTTAATATGAGCAATTTACAGAGATTAGACAAAGTGTTGGCCAATATGGGTTACGGCAGTAGAAAAGACGTGAAGAAGATGATAAAAAGTGGTGCCGTCGAGATTGAAGATACTGTTGTATTAGATCCGGAAATGAAAATAGACCCAGAGGTACAATCAATTAAGGTTAACGGAAAGGAAGTAGTTTATAGAAAATATATATATTTGATGTTAAACAAACCTCAGGGTGTAATAACTGCTACAGAGGATATGAATCAACATACTGTATTAGATCTGATAAATGAGGAATATCTAAAGTTTAATCCCAGTCCCGTTGGAAGACTGGATAAATACACCGAAGGGCTTCTTCTTTTAACAAATGACGGGACGCTTAATCATTATCTTACATCTCCAAAAAAAGAAATTGATAAGGAATACTATGCGGAAGTCTATGGTAGAGTTACGAAAAGTGATGTAGAAGCTTTCAGGGAAGGAATAGTATTGGATGATGGATACAAAACTCTGCCTGCCGAGTTAGAAATTCTTGAGGAATCCCAAGTGTCAAAGGTGCTCGTTAAAATAAAAGAAGGTAAATTTCATCAGATAAAAAGAATGTTCCAGGCTGTAGGTAAGAAAGTTATATACCTGAAAAGGTTGAGAATTGGCAATCTTAAGCTGGACGAGACATTGAAACCCGGTGAATATAGAGAGCTTACAGAAGATGAAGTAAAAGCTCTATTGAATTTATTGTAAAATAAACTATTGTATAGAAATATATTTGATGTTATTATAACGCTAGATGGATGTCGAATTAAGGAGGTGTATATATGCCCCTTGAAGTATATGGTAGTTCAAGGTTACCCGAAGTGAATATTTATTATTCGCCTGTAATAGAGTTGGTTTGCGCTGTTCATTTACTTACAGACCCTGCTCATCATCAGTATGAAATGAAATGGGCAGAAGAGATGCTTTCTATACTAAGCCAAGAAGAACTGGAAGCTTTACAGACTATAAAGTATTATCCTGCAGGAGGCATAGAATTTCTTAATTATGTTCTGGAAGCCAAGGAATTGACTGACATTGAAAGATTTATAGATTATATTGATAATTCTGATGTGATTGATTTCTTCTTTTATCTTCTTAATGAAAATATAGAGAAAGAAAAAATAAGCGAAGCTTTTACTGATATAAACTGTAGATATAAGATTCAGGAAAAGATTAAATGGATTGTAGAAAATGACATTTTAATGTATTTTTTCGACAATCCTAAAGAGATTAAAGATAAAGCAGTAAAAATACTTTATGCAGTATATAGAAATGGATTTAATAAAAAGCTGGAGCAAGCTATGGACAAGCTTGAAGAAGGTGTTGCATATGTCAACAGCTTTATTGGGAAGGATAGTCTAGAGGGAGTATTGGAAAAGATTACAGGCAAACCAAAAAGAGTTTTCGTAGGTTACAAGGAGTATAACATAATACCATCATATTTTGTATCACCAAGGCTTATTAGAATTTATTCAGATAATAATTTATATATGGTTATCGACTGCAGATTTACAAGAGACAAAAAGGAAGCGCTTTTGGATGAGCTCTCCAGCCTGTTGAAAGTTATTGATGATAAGTCAAGGATGGAAATATTGAGAATCTTAGTAAATAATAAGAGCTATGGAAAAGCCCTGTCTGATATAATTGGAATTTCGACACCTACAATATCACATCACCTTGAGATACTTAAGCAAGCAGGGCTTGTTAAAGAGGAAAAGATTAGGAATATTAAATATTTTTATGCTGATAAAGAAAGACTTAAAAAGGTTATACATGATATTAATAAATACTTCTTCAGTGCGGAATAATATATAAAATTATATTTTAGGAACTCTGAAACTTAAAACATTGATAATCTGACGCGGCTTAATAGTCCCGGTTGTTAACAACATTATCATATATATTATAAATCCCATTAAATATGATAATATCATGTTGTATTTGAAATTCGTATTGGATACTAGATAATTGTTGAGGAATCCTATAACAATTAACATAGGTATCGAACAAGTGATAGGCTTTATTATACACCTGATATTATCTATTTTTATGGGTGTTTTTTTTGTTATAGCTTTTAAGCAATGATAAACTACGACTAAAGTGCTTATGGCAAAACCTAAAATATAACCATAAATATTTATTTTAGGAATTGGAATAAAGACTACTATGCAAATTACCATTATAAGTATATTTAAAATTGTTAATTCCATAACTTTTTTTTGAAGGCCTATACCGTTCATAATTGCCATTAGAATAAAAAGCCAGTATTCTAGAACGCAGGATATGGAACACCAGAAAAGAAGTTTTTCAGCATCCGGACAGTTGAATAGCACATCACATAATTCTCTGGGATACATCATAAATGCAATTGTTGCAGCTAAACCTATTATGGAAGCTATAGTTAATGAGTCATTGCATTTTTTATTTAAAGCTATCCAATTGCCAGAAGCATAGGAATAGGCAGCAGATGGAATAAGAGTAGTAGATAAGGATCCAATTATGATCATGGGAAAATATATCAAAGGAAATATCATTCCAGTTAGCTGACCATAGATGGATAAAGCTACCGGTTTTGAGAAGCCTGCTTTGAGTAATTGGGTTGGTATCAAAGCAGCATCTAGCATATCCATGATAGTATTGATTGCACCGCTAATAGATAAAGGAATTACAATTATCAATATATTATTTAAAATGAAAAGAGTGGAATCTGTTTTCATTTTATATGTCAATGGTATCTTTTTTCTTCTGTATGCTACAAAAAGAAGTATTAAACTTAATATTTCTCCGGAAACCATGGCTAACATTGCTCCGCCACATACATATTCAATACCGTAATCTATGAAATAATTTGTTGTTATAACCAAGATAACCAATCTTATCAGTTTTTCAAAAATATCTATAACTGCCGGAATATTTGTTTTTTCAATTCCATAAAAGTACCCTTTAAAAACAGCGGATAAGGCGATAAATACTATAGCCGGAGAAAATATGATTATAGATAGTAGAGTCCTGTCATCCTTAAGTATTCGTTCAGCAAAAAAGTCTGCATTAAAAGCGATGAGAATACTAAATATAATACTCCATAACCCGGACATTATGAGGGATATTTTAATTATTTTAAACACATTGGAATTGTTTCCTTTTGCTTTGTTTTCTGCCACCAATTTGGAAATGGATGTAGCCAGACCTCCAGACACCAAAGTTATAAAAAGCATATAAAGAGGCATTATGAGTTGATATACTCCCATACCTTCAGCACCAATGGATTTAGATAAAAATATCCTGTATACAAATGACAAAATTCCGGTAAGAAGGTTAGCAATTGTGAGAATAAATGCTCCTTGCAGGTAAGTCATTTTTTTCTGCATAAAAAATCCAACCCCTTGTATATTAATATCGTTGTTTT
>DUSG01000218.1 GCA_012842725.1 Clostridiales bacterium | reverse complement strand
GAGAAACCAGGAAGATACATTGGAAAAGAATGGAATAGCGTTCATAAAGATTTAAAAGACATAAATATAAGATTTGCTTTTTGCTTCCCAGATGTTTACGAAGTAGGAATGTCTCATTTAGGAATGAGAATTCTATATCATTTGCTAAATGAGCAGGAAGATATTTATTGCGAGAGGGTATTTGCTCCCTGGTTAGATATGGAAGAATTGATGAGAAAGGAAAATATAAAGCTGTTTTCTCTTGAAACCAGGGATTATATAAAAGATTTTGATTTTGTCGGTTTTACACTCCAATACGAAATGGGCTATTCAAACATAATCAATATGCTGGACTTGGCAGGCATACCGAAACTATCTGCCCAAAGAAGAGAAGGAGATCCATTTGTTGTTGCTGGGGGCCCATGTGCTTATAACCCAGAACCTCTTGCTGATATCGTGGACTTCTTTATGCTGGGAGAAGGGGAAGAACAAATGCTGGAGGTTATGGACGTATATAGGCAGTGGAAAACCAGGGGGCTCAAGAGAGAAGAATTTCTTGATATGGTATCGGCTGTACCGGGGGTATATGTACCTGTTTTCTATGATGTTAAATACAATGAAGACGGTACCATAGAAAGTATTAAACCCAGTAAAGAAGGGATACCTTCTAAGGTAAAGAAAAGAATCATAAAGGATTTGAACAATGCATATTTTCCGGATAAAATCATTGTACCTTATATAGATATAGTACATGATAGAATCATGCTGGAAATTTTCAGAGGATGCACTAGAGGGTGCAGATTCTGTCAGGCAGGTATGATTTATAGACCGGTTAGAGAAAGAACTGTGGAAGAATTAGTGTCCATAGCTGAGAAGTTGGTTGAAAGTTCGGGATATGAAGAAATTTCACTATCCTCACTTTCAACAGGAGATTATTCAAGACTCAATGAGCTAGTTGAAAGATTGATGTCTAAGTATGAAAAAGACAGAATAGGTTTATCTCTGCCTTCACTCAGGATTGATTCTGTATCCCTGAAACTTATTCAGGATGTCCAAAAAGTGAGGAAGAGCGGATTGACCTTTGCTCCAGAAGCAGGGACCCAAAGGCTTAGAGATGTTATCAATAAAAACGTTACTGAAGAAGATTTGCTCAATTCCGTAGGTGCAGCTTTTGACACAGGTTACAGCAATGTAAAACTGTATTTCATGATTGGATTACCTACAGAAACAATGGAAGATGTGGACGGAATAGCGGATTTGGGCTATAAAGTCCTTGATAGATACTATCAGGTACCGAAATCACAAAGAGGAAAAGGAATAAATGTAACCATCAGTACTTCTTGTTTTGTTCCCAAGCCTTTTACTCCTTTTCAATGGGAACCGCAGGATACTATAGAGTCTCTTAAAGAAAAGCAAAAACACCTTCAGCAAAAACTAAAAAGAAAAGGCTTAACGTATAATTGGCATGATCCTGAGTTGAGCTATATGGAAGCGGTTTTCTCAAGAGGTGACAGGAGACTGTCCAAAGTCCTCATCAGAGCTTGGGAATTGGGATGTAAATTTGACAGTTGGGATCAATGTTTTAGATATGATTTATGGATGAAGGCTTTTAAAGATTGCGGTTTAGATCCTGATTTTTATACAATAAGGAAAAGGGATTTTGATGAGGTAATGCCTTGGAACCATATAGATGTTGGAGTAACTGATAAGTATCTGAAAAAGGAATATGAAAAAGCTTTGAAGGGAGAAACTACGAGAGACTGTAGAATAAATTGCACTGGGTGCGGTATCAATATGCTTCAGGAAGGCGGAATATGCTAATGATGAATATTAGACTGAAATTTATTAAAGGTTATGACACTAAATATATATCTCATTTGGATCTTATGAGGACTTTTCAAAGGGCAATAAGAAGGGCAGGAATACCAATAAGCTATTCAAAGGGTTTCAATCCTCATCCCAGAATATCATTTGCCTCCGCATTAGGTATTGGATTAACAAGCAAAGGAGAGTATTTGGATTTAGTTGTTGAGGAAGAAATCTCTGGAGAAAAAATAGTGACGGAATTAAATAAAAATTTGCCGGAAGGTTTAAAAGTAGTAAATGCAGTTGCTCTTAAAGATGGAGCCAAAAGCGCAATGTCTCTGGTTACCCATGCTAGATATTATATAAGCTTAAATCTGAAGAATGATGTAGATTTTGAAAAGAGCCTATCTGATTTTTTAAAAAGCGATACTATAAAAGTATTTAAAAAACAGCCAAAAAAAGATTTCCAATTGACAGAGTTGGATATTAAGCCAATGATAAAGGAAATAAAGGTTATATCCAAAGAAGACCAAGATAAAATAATTTTAGATTGTCTATTAGCTAGCGGAAGTAAAGCCAATCTTAAACCCGAATTATTGATAGAAGCAATAAAAAATCATATGGGAGATGTATTTCAAATAGAGAGCATAGAAAGAATAGAACTTTATACAGTTGAGAAAGGTCGGTTGGTGCCTTTATTGTCAGTAGATAATAGATAATCATTTAATAATATTCTCTAAGTATAGGTGGGGATTCATATTAAAGAGATTATTGTAGATATAGGTTTTGGACAGACAAGAGCGGCTATACTTGAAGACAGTGAGCTGGTAGAAATATACATGGAAGATAAGGAAGGTCAGAGTATTGTCGGAAATATTTATAAAGGCTTGGTAAAAAATGTTTTGCCCGGTATGGGTGCTGCTTTTATAGATATTGGTACGGAAAAAAATGCTTTCCTTTATGTAAAAGATTTGATTTCTGACATATCTGGGTATAGTGAAGAAAACGATGAGCACCAAGCTCAGATAGAAACATATAGAATAGACGATTATCTAAAGACTGGGCAAGAAGTGCTTGTACAAATAATTAAGGATCCTATAGGTGGCAAGGGAGCGAGAGCTACAACAAATATTACATTACCTGGAAGGTTTGCAGTGTTGATGCCTACTGCAGATTATATAGGAGTGTCCAGAAGAATAGAGGATGAAGTAGAAAGAGAAAGGCTTAGAAGTTTGGCAGAAGAGATAAAGCCACCCAATATGGGTGTAATTGTGAGAACAGCCGGTGAAGGATGTTCCATATCAGATCTTAGGTCAGATATCGAATTTTTAACCGGTTTATGGGGTAATATACTCAAAAAAGAATCTAAGGTAACTGCTCCAAAACTGATACATAAGGATATGAGCTTGTTCTTCAGGATTGTAAGAGACATGTTTACTAAAGAGGTTGATAAACTGGTTATAAACGATAAGGAATACTATGAGAAAGCAGTAGAGATAATATCTGCTACTTCTCCTGAACTGAAATCGAGAATATATTATTTTGACATGTTATATGAGATATTTGATTATTATAATATTGAGGAAAAGATAGAAAAGATTATTTCTAAGAAAGTATGGCTTAAAAGCGGAGGTTACATTGTAATAGAGCAGACGGAAGCTCTTACTGTTATTGATGTAAATACAGGCAGATATGTGGGCAGTAAAGATCTACCGGATACTGTTTTAAAAACAAATATAGAAGCAGCCAAAGAAATAGCAAAGCAGCTAAGATTAAGAGATATTGGCGGAATCATAATAATAGACTTTATTGATATGAAAGATAGTGAGCACCAGAATATAGTGCTTGAAGTTTTAAGGAATGCATTGAAAAAAGATAAGAATAGAAGTAATGTGTTGGGAATGACTCATCTCGGTTTAGTAGAAATGACGAGAAAAAAAGTTGTACCTCCTAAAACAAATATACTGCAGTCCATATGTCCTCACTGTTTAGGAACAGGAAGGGTATTGTCAAAGCAAACCATATTTAAAAAGATTGAATTTGAGATTAGAAAGGCTCTGTTCGATAAGGGTAATAATATAATTGAAGTATTTATAAATCCTGAGCTGGGACAAGAGTTTTTAGATACATATAAAGATGAAATACGTTCTTTGAGCAATAAGTATGGTAAAATCATAAAGATTGTACCCGATGAAAATATGCCTGAAGATGAGTTTAAAATCTATCATTGAATAGATGATTGTTACTTATATTTGACAAAGGAATACCCCTATGATAAAATATTACGGTGTAGGCATATCCGCTCGAATCGGGTTTAAAAAATTTTACCTAGTATTCGGCGAGACTTATTTTGAAGGAGGTGTGATGCCTAATGTATGCAATAATCAGCACTGGTGGAAAGCAATATAGAGTTACTGAGGGCGATGTAATCTATGTAGAAAAGCTCCCATACGAGGAAGGAGAAAAAATAAAATTTGATGAAGTCCTACTGGTTGGTGGAGAAGGTGAAACCAAGATAGGAACTCCTGTTGTTGACGGAGCAAGTGTTGAAGCCACTGTACTTAAGAACGGAAAAGCCAGAAAGATAATAGTTTTTAAGTATAAGGCTAAAAAGAATTATAGAAGAAAACAAGGCCACAGGCAACCCTATACAAAAGTTCAAATTGATAAGATTAATGCTTGATTCATATGATAAAAGTAAAAGTTTTAATGTCACAGGACAACAGGGTGAAGGAGCTTAAGGTTACAGGACATGCTGATTACAGCGAATATGGTGATGATATTGTTTGCAGTGCTGTCTCAGCTTTAACACAGACTGCGCTCCTTGGTCTTTTAAATGTTGCTCAAGTGGACATGAAATATTGTATCAAGAAAGGCTATTTAAGTTTTTCCATACCAGAAATAGAAGATAGGGATAAAAAACTTAAAGCCTGGGCTATAATGGATACGATGATTATAGGCCTGAAGAATTTAGCGAAAAATTATTCGCCCTATATCAAGATAGTGGTTAAAAGGGAGGTGTAATCCATGTTTAACATAGATCTTCAATTGTTTGCGCATAAAAAAGGAGTAGGTAGCTCAAGAAACGGTCGTGACAGCCACTCAAAAAGACTAGGCGTAAAAAGAGCTGATGGGCAAACTGTGAATGCAGGTTGCATTTTAGTAAGACAAAGAGGTACTAAGATTCATCCTGGAAATAATGTTGGAATAGGTAAAGATGATACATTATTTGCTTTGATATCAGGAGTAGTAAAATTTGAGAGAAAGGGCAAGGATAAGAAGCAGGTAAGCGTTTATCCAGTTGCTTAATCAATGACAGAGAATTAAAGGTGCAGCACAGCTGTACCTTTTTTGTTAGGATAAAATAAGCCCATATGTTCATAATAAACAAATAGCTGATGAAATGTGAGGTGGAAACAATGTTTGTAGATAGAGCGAAGATATATCTTAAAGCCGGTGATGGAGGAGATGGAAGAGTATCTTTTAGAAGAGAAAAATACGTACCAAATGGAGGACCGGACGGCGGAGACGGTGGAAACGGTGGAAACGTTATATTAGTTGCAGACAGAAATCTGAGAACTCTTATGGATTTCAGATATAAAGCAAAGCATATTGCTGAAAATGGTGAGATGGGAGGTACAAATAATCGCTTTGGAAAAAGCGGAGAAGATTTATACATTAAGGTACCGGTAGGGACTATTGTGTATGATGCAGAAACCAACAGGGCAATAGGTGAT
>DUSG01000217.1 GCA_012842725.1 Clostridiales bacterium | reverse complement strand
CTTTCCTTCTCTCCTGTTCTTAACCAATCTTGCTCCTTTCAATACTCTCAGCTGATGTGATATGGCAGACTGATTCATATTGAGCAGAGCAGCAATATCGCAAACACACATCTCTGATTGGAAAAGCACATGCAATATTTTCACTCTGGTGCTGTCTCCAAACACCCGGAAAAGGTCAGCCATATCATACAACAAACCTTCGTCAGGCATGTTTTCGCTTATCTTCTTTACTATATCTTCATGTATTATTCCACAGCATTCCACCTTACCCTTATCCTCCACCATTTGTACCCTTACCTCCTTTTATGTATGAACATATGAATAGTTGTTCATATGTTTAATAATATTTTATTTCTTTTTGCAATATATGTCAATGCATATTATTCAAGAAATTAAAATATAATGGATTGAGTCAGACTTTGGTATGAGCTTCCACGAAAGGATGATTTTATGAGAAGATGTATATTGTTATCTTTCAGAATCAGTGCCGCATTCATCGGAACTGTCATAGGAGCAGGTTATGCATCCGGTCAGGAAATAATGCAGTTTTTTTCGGTATTTGGACAATACGGTTTTATGACTCTTATGCTTTCCGGATTGATATTTTTCATTGCAGCTTGTTCCATATTCAATATATCTATCAAACTTAAGGCTTATGATTATAAGAATTTTGTAAGTAAATTATGCGGCAATAGAATCGGCTTATTTTACGATTCTATAATTACGCTTTTCTTATTCTTAGGTACCTCTATAATGTTTTCGGGCAGCTGTGAGGTTTTTAAAGCCTTCTTCAAAGTACCCAAAATAGTGGGAATAATTATCATATGTTTTCTGACACTTGCGGCAGTTCTCAAATCTCTTGAAGGCTTGTTAAATGTAAACTCTATAATTGTCCCTGTCATATCTTTTGTTGTAATTTTTACTTCCTTTATCGTCTTTAGGGATGGCAATATCTCATTAATATTGGATAATGTGTATATGAATACTGATGTTTCTGTTTTTAAGTCATTTTTCTTCATGTTATTTTATTGCTCCTATAACCTGGTGCTGTCCTTGGGAGTTCTTTCTGCATTTCCAAAAGATATTAAAGATAAAAGTGTGCTGATGCTGGGAGCTTTTATCGGCAGTTTCAGTCTTATGATACTTGCATTATTGCTTAATTTCCTTATCTTCATGCACATGCCTGAAATAGCGGATGAATCCATGCCCATACTGTACATAACAAAATCATTTCATCCTTACTTCAAGTATGCATTGGCTTTGTGTATCTGGGGTGAAATCTTCTCAACAGCTGTATCAGACGTGTTCAGTCTCGCAAATCGTATTTCAGACAATAATAAATACAGCTATAAAGCTGTATGTATATTTATCGTATTATCGGCAATACCCTTATCCCTTTTTGATTTCAAATCACTTATTGCATTTTTCTACCCCTTGTTTGGAGCATTATCAATAATCCTGATAGTATATATAATCTTTCAAGGGAATCTGAGCAGCAAGAATACCAGTCCAGTCAATTTCCATATCTATAAAAGAAGCATCATGAAATGAACGCTTTTTCTACGTATGGAGATGTAGTAAGGCTCAGCATGGCTGAATAGCCACATCGAAATGCTATGATGCTGCCCGGTTCCACTTTCTCCTTACTTTCTGTCACATCCACTATAAGATGGTCGCTGCTTGCTCCCAGGATTTCCATATCAGGACATATCGGTGTAAGAGCTTCTATCCTTACATCCTGTCGGCCTACTGCTAATATAGCTCTTTTTCTTATTCCCTTATCAGGATACTCAGGTTGATTGCCAAAAGCATCATATCCTCGCTCCCCTATGGGTACTGATGGCTTTTCCCTCAATTCAATGACCTCTGCCTTTAATATAAACGCATCCTGGTAAAGGTCTTCAAGCATGATACCATTGGTGCTGTCTTCTCCCACCAGTATTGCTTCTCCAATCCTTAAGTTATTTATTCCTTTTGGCATCTTGTTTTCTCTCAGAAGCTTAAGGGAACAGGTTGCACCTCCGGAAACTACTGGTAACTTTATATTAAAAGTTTTCTCCAGTCTATTCCTTACATCAATAAGTATTGTGGCATTCTCTACCGTAGGAATGATACTGCCATAGCAACCTACATTCATACCTACTCCTAAAAGATTGACACCTTTCATGGCCAGTATCTTTCCTACCATTTCCTCTGCGTCTTCAGGCATGACACCTTCTCTAAGGTCTCCTACATCTATCATCAGTATAATATTATGTACTTTGCCCATGCTCATAGCTTTCTGTGAATATGCTTCTATGACTTCCAACTGGGATTGAAGGCTAATATCCGTATAATTGATTACTTCTTCTGCTTCACTGATCTTTGGAATCCTTATCATCATATATTTTACATGGGGAAATTTTTTCTTAACCTTTATAATGTTTTGAATCCTGGAATCCCCTAAAAAATCAATCCCGCTATCAATAATTGCCTCAACTATATTCAAATCAGCGCAAAAACCTTTCGTTACAGCGCATACTTCGATGTTTGATTTTTCACAAATTTTCTTGATTTTTTGGGCATTATATCTGATTTTTCCTAAATTAACCTCCAATACAGGTGTATACATAAAAAATACCTCCGCCTTTATAAATATATTACTTAAATTATATCATTAATATTATAAGCGTAAAAAGGCGTATTTTAGCAGTTTTATTACATATATTAGTTTCAATGCCAAAAATATTTATGATATTTCTATAAATTTTGTGATAAAACTATTTCTTTTTTTTTATTATGTGATATAATGGTAATGAAAAAATATTAACAAACAAAGTCTCGAAAGGGGAAGGAGTATTTAAAATGAAGAAATTTTTCTATTTTGCACTAGTAGTAGCATTAGTAGTGGCTATGGCTGCAGGCTGTGCTCCAAAGAACGAACCTGCTGCTGCACCACCAGCAAATGAACCTGCAACTGGAGAAACTGGTTACAAAGATGGTACTTACACAGCAAAAGGTGAAGCCGATGAAAGAGGCTGGACTCCTGAAATTACAATAGTTGTGAAAAATGGTAAGATTGCTGAAGTAAAATACGATGAAGCAAGAGCTATGAATAAATCAGAAGATGCTGAGTATATAAAAGCTTTCAAAGATTCCAAAAATGTTGACATAGTTGCAGTTTACAAGCAATTCGGAGAAGCTCTAGTAGCTGCTCAGGATGCAGACAAAGTTGCTGCTGTATCCGGTGCAACTGGTTCTTTCAATAACTTTAAAGCATTAGCAGCAGAAGCCATAGCTCAGGCAAAAGACGGTGACACATTGAAAGACGGCACATACAAAGCTGTTGGACAGACTGACGAAAGAGGCTGGACTCCTTATGTAACAGTAACTGTTAAAGAAGGAAAAATAACTTCCGCTACTTATGATGAATCTTCTTCAACAGCTGTTGTTTACAAGTCACAAGACGAAAACTACAAAGCTAGCTTCAAAAATAATAAAGGTGTTGACGTAGCCGCTACATTCGAGAAATTTGGTGCAGATCTGGTTGCAACACAGGATATAACTAAGGTTGATGTTACTGGTGGAGCTACTCACTCTGGCGAAAACTTCAAAGCTCTTGTAGAAAAAGCATTAAGCCAAGCTAAATAATTATACAAGACTTAGTATAAAAATAAGGCGCTGAAATGGCGCCTTATTTTTATTTGATATTTGTTATCCTTTGATAAGTTATAAATTTGGTATAATAATTTATTTAAGCACTACCCTATGATAAGTCTTTTTACCTTTTTTCAGCATCAAAGTGCCATCCTTAAAGTCTTCCAAAGTGACTATGAAATCTATTGTATCTATCTTTTCATCGTTCAATGTCAAACCACCCTGACTTATAAGCCTTCTACCTTCTGCTTTTGAAGGAACTAAACCTGCGGTAACAATAAGATCCAATATATTTATTCCGTCTTTTAGCTTCTCTTTTTCAAATTCTGTCGTTGGAACTAAATCCAGATTGCCACCGCTACCAAATAACGCTTCTGCTGTATTCTGTGCTTTTTGTGCTTCCTCTTCCCCATGAACCAGTCTAGTAACTTCATAAGCCAGAACTTTCTTTGCTTCATTTATCTTATCTCCGGGTAAGGACCCCAATCTTCTGACTTCTTCCATAGGCAGGAATGTCAACAAAGCTAAACATTTCTCCACATCTGCATCATTGATATTTCTCCAATATTGATAAAAGT
>DUSG01000216.1 GCA_012842725.1 Clostridiales bacterium | reverse complement strand
ATATCCACCAAAAATTTTTTCTCCAGTTTTATAGGATCATAAGCCAACTTAGCTCTCCTGAGGCCAGGTATTCCTATATCTTCTTCTCTATTTATATATTTAACATCTTTCAAATATAGCTGAGCAAATGTTCTGTTTATGAAAGCATAAATACCGTTATATATTGTGTCGCCTTTTTCAATGTGGATTATAGCCATGTTCTTATTTACAATCTCTCCTATTGTAAAACCTGCTATGACATCATTTACATATACAGCCATGCCAAGACCATTTAGTATATCAAGATTGTGAATTATATCATTTATTCCCGCTAACTCACATTCAAGCTGATAGTTTTTGCGTTGCTTTTGAAACCAATCCTCTGCAAATCTCAAACAATCATTAATAACCTTATCGCCGGAAATATCCTCTATCCTATAATCATAATTGCTGACAAAATGATTATACTGACTTTTTCTTTTTCTCAGCTTGTCACCGTCAAGTTTTATGAGCTTTTCAGTTTCATATATATAATCAAAATTCTTTACATCCTGATAATATTTCACATCATCACCAAATAAATTTATAAGTTCTTCTAAAAATGGTTCTTCAACATCTGAAAATAAAACTTTCATATTTTTGTCATTCTTTTTGTATTCCATTAGCTCCATCACAATGTCTCTTAGATTATCACGATTATAACCTATAGGCTGCATGAATACCGTTCCTTTGCCTTCCTCGCTTTTTTTGACTATCAACACATCATGAAGCAAGGTATATTCTACATTGCAATATTTTCTCCAAAGATAAAGATTTAAAAAAGAATATTCATATGTATTAAAGTTATAATCGCCAAGATATTTTTTAAAAAGATCCCTATCCTTCAAATCCAGAGCTTTAAAATTTAGCAATAATATCACCCTTTTGAAAATATTTATTTTATATTCATCTTAATTATAATTATATCAAAATATGATTAAATAGGTATATAACTGGTTAGATTATAAGTTTGTCTATTTTATTGCAATAATACATATTTGCTTATCCAAATTTATAGAATATATTGAGTATATATGATAGGAGGAGTAAATTTGTTATCCAGTGAAAAATTTATAAAAATTTCCCTGGAAATAAACCTTTTCTTCCAAAGAATCATAAAAGAACATTTATTCTTTATAGAAGCAAGTCTGCAACCGGTACAACCCGCATTAATTTCTGAAGTCAAAGAGCTAAAACTGAATTTTGAAAAACTTTTAGAACAGACAGTATTCCTCGCCAATGGAATTATAACTAAAAATGCATTTGAAGCTAACGAATTTGTAACACCTTATACCTTAAAAGCAGAAGAATTAAATTCCAAATTAACCGGTACCAGCATTAACACAGGAATAACAAAGTCTGAACTTGGATTAATAAACGCAAAAGATCATGATTATGACGCAAGATTGGAAAATAAAGTATGGAATTTAAACAACAAATCTATAAATGCCCTCAAAGAAGTAATTGCATATCAGAAAAAACTAATAGACTTGGTATCAAAGTGCAAAGTATTTATCACTTTATATCATGAGATGTTAGAACATATTAACAGAGAATCGGAATATTATCTAAAATTGTTGCATTCCCTTCAGATGAAAAGAGATATTAGAAAGCCTCTATGCGAAGGACTTAATTTCTGGAATAATATAATGAATGAACATGCTGAGTTTATCAATGGAATGCTTGATCCAACAGAGAAGGATCTGAAAAAAGCAACCGAAACCATCGCAGAAGAATTTGAAATACTGGTTAAAAATTGCATCATCTCAGCAAAAAAAGATATACTTCAAAAAAGCATTACATCCACAAAAAACATAAAAAACTTTAAAAAGAAAGCCACCGAAGGATTATTAGCCTGTGAAATAAAGTCCATAATTCCTCCGCTTCTAGCTGATCATGTATTTCGAGAAGCAAATCATTATTTAAGAATACTGATGGCATTAGACTGATGCATAAATAGATAAAAGGAAGCAAAACGCTTCCTTTTATTTTCGTTATGGTGGACTTGAAGGGATTCGAACCCTCGACCACCTGAATGCCATTCAGGTGCGCTCCCAACTGCGCTACAAGCCCACAGTGACAATATATATAATAAATTATTTTT
>DUSG01000215.1 GCA_012842725.1 Clostridiales bacterium | reverse complement strand
GACCTTGCCACCCTCTATGAAAGGGCAGGTATGATTAAGGGTAAGAAAGGCAGCATAACCCAGATTCCCATACTGACCATGCCTAATGATGACATAACCCATCCCGTTCCGGACCTTACGGGATATATTACCGAAGGCCAGATAATACTCTCCAGAGATTTGTACCAGCGAGGTATATATCCACCGATAAATGTTCTGCCCAGCTTGTCAAGACTCATGAAAGACGGCATAGGTGAAGGATATACGAGAGAAGATCATCCGGATGTCTCAAGCCAGGTTTTCTCGGCTTATTCAAGGGTCCAGGAAATAAGGTCTTTGGCTCAGGTTATAGGGGAGGATGAGCTTTCCGATACGGACAAAAAATATCTGGAATTCGGAAATAGATTTGAGAAAGAATTTGTAAAGCAAAATTATGATGAAAACAGGAACCTTATCGACACACTCAATATTATGTGGCAACTGCTGAAGATACTGCCTAAATCTGAACTCACCAGAGTCAAACCGGAACTTATTGAAAAATATATGGAGGGTTAGACATGGACACCAATGTTGCCTTTACAAAGAGCAATCTGATGGCGGCGCAGAATTCTCTTGAACTGGCTTTAAAAGGATTTGAGCTTTTGGATAAAAAAAGAAACGTGCTGGTAATGAACATGATGAGCTTTATAGACAGAGCGGAAAAGATACAGGAGAAAATAGGAGATACATTCAGAGAAGCCTATGAAGCGTTGCAGTTTGCAAACATCACCATGGGTATATCCACTGTTGCGGAGATAGCCCAATCCATCCCGGAAGCAGCCGGATTCCATATAATAAACAGGAGCGTAATGGGTGTGGAAATCCCGGAAATAAAATTTCGGAAAAGGGATATACGACCTTATTACAGCTTTTATCATACAAATCCTGCCCTGGATGTGGCATTGAGGAAATTCCAGGAGCTGAAATACCTCATCTATGAACTTTCTGAAGTGGAAGATTCGGTATACAAACTGGCCATGGAAGTGAAGAGAACCACCAAGAGAGCCAATGCACTGCAGAATATACAGATACCAAAATACAAGGAAATGGTAAGGTCCATCTCGGAAGTATTGGAAGAAAAGGACAGAGAGGAATTCTTCAGGTTAAAGATGGTTAAAAAGAAAAAATCAGTATCAAAATAGGTTGTATAATACAACCTATTTTTTTCTATCCTGCTATATTCTTCTTTATAATAATATGTTAAAATCAACACATTAAATATATAATAATATATATAATAACGAAAGGCGGGTCATGATGAAGGTATACAAAGGCAAAAAAAGCAACTTGAAAATTACAAGCTTAGTACTGCTAAGTTTTATTGCACTTATTCTGTTGATTTTTTTTGGTACCAAAAGAGGATTTTTCGCCTGGTCTGTTATGATTCTTCTGTTTCTGATGTGCATACCCACCTATAAAGGAATGATACTGAGAATAACCATGGACGACAAAAAGTTGAGAATCATAAGGCCCTTTTCATGGCAAACCCTCAATCTTTCCAAGATTGCTTTCTGCGCTGTACACGAAATAGGGGAAGGCAGATCAACATTATTCGTATTTACCAGACATAAATGGGCAGGAAAAGAAAGAATTAAAGGGATAAAAACGGATATACCCTTTGAAGAAGTGGCAAAAGTTTTGTCGGAAAGCGGAAAAATAAAAGATTTCAAGATAAATTTCAGCAAAGCTTTCAAGATACCTGTTTCCCTTGTAGAAAACGGAGACGAGTTGAAAGAAAAATTGTTGGAATATGTTGATGGTCATTACTATATAGCAGTCAATAATTAATTGATAAATCTATTGATTTTGGGGCAAAAATGCCCTATAATTATATTAAAGATTTAGATAATTGTCTAAATGTTTAATATAATTTGGAGGTGGGCTGAAGATGTCCTTGCCTAATCTCACTTTTAAAGCCTTATCCGATCCTACTCGACGAAAGATAATACAAATGCTTAAGGAGAGGGATATGACTGCGGGAGAAATAGCTGAGCAGTTTGACATGACAAAACCAAGCATATCCCATCACCTAAGCATACTTAAGAATGCGGAACTGGTACTAGATGAAAGAAAAGGACAAAACATTTACTATTCCTTAAACACGACAGTTTTTCAGGAGTTGGTCAATTGGTTTTTTAATATAACCGATAAGAGAGGAGGATCGAAAAATGAAGAAGATAGAATACAATCTTAAAAGAGAATTGCCCCTTATATTGATAATAATTTTGTCTTTTGCCATAAGCATATATTTTTACCCTATGATGCCGGATAGGGTTCCAACCCATTGGAATTTTAGAGGAGAGATAGACGGATATTCGGGGAAATTCAGCGGTACGTTTATGATGCCTATAATGAGCCTCATCATGTACGGTTTGTTTCTGGTTCTTCCCGTTCTGGATCCTAAGAAGAATAATTACGAGCGTTTTAAGAGCACCTACGTATTTTTCCGCTATCTGTTCCACATTTTCTTTTTAGGTATGCAGACAATGATAATTTTAGCGGCATTAGGATATAAGGTGGATATAAGCAGATGGGTGATGTTCAGCATATCCCTTCTGTTTATGCTCATGGGCAATGTGATGGGCAGAGTGAAACATAATTATTTTGTAGGAATTAGGACACCCTGGACTCTGGCCAGTGAAGAAGTATGGGTTAAAACCCACAGGATGGCCGCAATCCTCTGGACTGTCGGAGGTTTTATCGGAGCAGTGTTATCGCTTCTAAAGATTGGTTTGGCATGGATACTCGTGACAATAGCATTTATTCCTACTTTAATACCTGTTGTTTACTCATATCTCCTATTTAATAAGATAAGCAAAACAAAAAATTCAGACAGCTAAAGCTGTCTCTTTTTTTATTATTTTTTGGAGGAATAAAAATGCTTGTATAGTATTTTTTGGTATTTACAACATTTTTTTTAGTGGTATAATTAAAAATTATTTTAGAGGAGGTGTCATATTAGATGAATTACCTGTCCAAAGTGCTGGAAAAAGACTTGCTGTTTGTCGTTAAGCCGTATGAACTTACCAAGGAAGAACTTATAAATTTGATACAAAACCATCCTGAAATTAAATTTCTGTCTCTGATGGGAATCGATTTATCCGGTAATGACACAGATGTTAAAATTCCTATAAAGAACTTTCTAGATAATCCTGACGAATTCCTTAGCGGAGGAGTACAAACAGACGGTTCCAGTGTTGTGCTGCCTGGAATTGCCAGCCTTAACAATGCAAAAGTGGATATTGTGGCAGATTTGGAATCCAACTGGTTTGTAGACTATAATTTTGAGCATATCGACAGTACCATAGATAAACCTGTAGGCACATTGAGAATACCTTCATTCTTATACCACAACGAAAAAGCCGTTGATTCAAGGTCCGTTCTCAGAAGAGCCGTTCACTCCTTCTGTGATACTTTGCTGAAATTGATTAAAGAAAATCCTCATATTTTGGAAGGCACAGGTATAGATTCGGAAAAGATAGATAAAGTGGTTCTTACATCAGGCACCGAATTGGAATTCTGGGTTAGAACTCCAAATGATGCTGCAGATGTGGAAGCATTGTCAACTTCTCAGGTTCTCCAGGAGCAGTATTGGCAGAGGACAAGGGGTTCTGTAAGAACGGCTTTGGAGCAAGCTTTATTGTTGATGGAAAAATATGAGTTGTATCCGGAAATGGGACATAAAGAAGTAGGAGGGGTCAAGGCTAAATTGGATGTCTCCGGAAACCTGACTCATATTATGGAACAGCTTGAAATCGACTGGAAATACGCTTCATCTCTCCAGGCAGCAGACAATGAGCTTCTTGCAAGGACCCTTGTGAAAGAAGTGTTCAGGAAAAACGGTTTGGAAGTTACTTTCCAAGCTAAACCCATCGAAGGAGTAGCCGGTAACGGTAAACATATGCACATAGGCGTAGCTGCTAAGCTGAAGGACGGAACCACGGTTAATCTTTTCTCGCCGGAAAATATGAGAGACAGTTTCATGAATAAAATAGGTTACGGAGCGCTTATGGGCTTGCTTCACAACTATGAAGTTATCAACCCCTTTATATCATCTACAATAGATTCACTCAACAGGCTAAAACCGGGATTCGAAGCACCTGTTTGCATAGTGGCTTCGTTGGGACACAATGTAGATATTCCTTCGAGAAACAGAACGGTTTTGGTCGGGTTGATTAGAGACATGTCAAACCCGCTTGCTACGAGATTTGAGGTTAGGTCGCCAAATCCTTTGACCAATTCATATTTAAGCATAGCTGCCTTATATCAGGCCATGCTTGACGGAATCACAGCCGTAGCAGGTACAAATCTTTCAGTGGATGAACTACACAATAATTTAATCAAACCCAGTGGCCAAGAAAAGTTTTATCTGGAAAAGGACAGAGAATATGTAAGCGAAAAGAATATATATGAGGAATATTCAACTGAAGAAAG
>DUSG01000214.1 GCA_012842725.1 Clostridiales bacterium | reverse complement strand
GCTTTCAATAAAAGGCTTGCTGAAAACATAATCGATGAGTATTTCAAAGCTGAGAAATAATCAATATATATTAGACAGAAGGCGGTTTTATAAATGTTAGCATATTTTATTCTATCGTTGTTCTATCTTGAAACTATATTAAGAGCCTCCCTTGGAGAAGGATTCTTTTCCTCGGGTTTTTTGATTTCTCTGTTGTTTTCTTTACCTTTTTCATTTCTGTCATATATAATATCTACTGGCTTTAACAGCAGCGTAAACTATGTTGTGACTATAGTACTTTTGGTATTATGGGGATTAATTTTTGCCTCCCAGATACTTTATTACAAGCTGTTTAAAACATTTTATACCTTATTTTCAGCAGGCAATGCAGGTCAAGTTCTTGAATTCTGGAAAGATATATTGGCACTGATGGCTAATAACATATTATGGATCCTATTGGCTTTTGTCCCATGCATATCAATAATCTGGCTCAAAAAGCTTCTGGTTTTCTCCAGCATAAGCATGAAAACCAGAGTTATTCTGATATTCAGCGCTATCATATTTCACATAATTGGGGTTGCTTTCATATGTGCTGGTGAAAAAACTCAGTACTCTGCCTACGATTTATATTTCAACAATGATCATCCTGTCATGTCTGTAAAAAAACTTGGACTGATCACTTATATGAGATTGGATATGCAAAGATTGATATTCGGTTGGTCTCCAAAAATAGCAGAACCTAAGGAAATCATTCCGGAACTCTCTGAAGAAAAGAGTAAACCACTTGAACCAGTGAAAAAAACTATTGAATATAACACTTTAGACATAGATTTTGTCGAACTGATTTCCAATGAAAAAAATGAAACCATAAAAAAAATGCACCATTATTTCATGAATGTAATGCCTACTGCAAAAAATGAATACACAGCAAAATATAAAGGTTACAATCTTATTCTAATCACTGCCGAATCATTTTCACCTTTAGCGGTACATAAAGATATAACTCCTACTCTATATAAACTGGTTCATGAAGGCTACTATTTTACAGATTTCTATACCCCTGTTTGGGGAGTCAGCACCTCTGACGGAGAATATGTTGCATGCACAGGCTTGATACCTAAAAGAGGAGTTTGGAGTTTCTATATATCAGGCAAAAAGTCTATGCCGTTTGTTTTAGGAAATCAGTTAAAGAAGCTAGGCTACAGTACTTATGCTTATCACAACAATACATATACTTATTATAAAAGAAATATATCACATCCCAATATGGGATATGATTATAAAGGTGTTGGTAACGGTCTGGACATAAAAAAATCCTGGCCCGCTTCAGACCTTGAAATGATTGAAAAAACGATACCTGAATACATAGATAAAGAGCCTTTCCATGTATATTATATGACTGTCAGCGGTCATATGAGATATAGCTTTACCGGCAATGCCATGGCAGCAAAGAACAGAAAATTGGTTCAACATCTACCCTATTCAGAAGCGGCTAAAGCATATGTAGCTTGTCAAATAGAGCTGGACAGAGCTTTGGAATACTTGCTCAATAAATTGGAGGAAGCAGGTATAGCAGATAAAACACTCATAGCTCTAAGCTCTGATCATTATCCGTACGGTCTTGAATTAAAAGAAATAGATGAACTTGCAGGACATAAGGTGGAAAGAAATTTTGAGTTATATAAGAATCACTTTATACTATATGTTAAAGGAATGAAACCGACTGTAATCGATAAACCCTGCTCTAGCCTGGATATACTTCCTACCATATCTAACCTGATGGGACTGGACTTTGATTCAAGACTGCTTATGGGAAGGGACATATTTTCCGATTCAGAACCGCTGGTTATATTTGAAAACAAAAGCTTTATCACAGATAAAGGCCGTTATAATTCCCTGACAGGTGTTTTTACACCTAATCCCGGCATTACAGTTGATGAAAACTATGTAAATACCATTAAGGATATAGTAGATAATAAATTCTACTACTCTGCCAAAATACTTGAAACTGATTACTACAAATATGTAAAATAGGAGTTTGTGCAAATAACACAAACTCCTATTTTACATACTCTTCCTCTTCTACTTTCTTTGCTTTCTTTATTGCCCTTATTTTTGTAATCCTCTTATCTTCTACTTCCTCTATCCTGAAATGTATATCGTCAAATTCCACTTCGTCACCCACTTCAGGCATCTTCCCTGATAAACTTAAAATCATACCGCTTATGGTATCGAATTCAAGTTCATCTTCAGGAAGTTCTATGTCCATTATATCATTTACTTCGTCTATACTTAGCATACCGTTTATAAGGTATGTATTATCATCAACCTGTTCAAATTCCAATACCTCATCATCATATTCATCGAAAATGTTTCCAACTATCTCTTCCAGAAGGTCTTCAATTGTAATAAGTCCGGCAGTCCCTCCATATTCATCTATTACAATTGCGATATGAGTTTTGGATTTTTGCATTTCTTTAAAAAGTTCATCAATCTTCTTGTATTCCGGAACAAAATACGCAGGTCTGATGATATCTTTTAATGAAACTTCAATTTCTTTTCCATTTTTCATCATACCAAACAGGTCTTTAATGTATAAAATTCCTATAATATTATCAATAGTTTCTTCATATACAGGTATTCTGGAAAAATGTTCTTCCACAATTACATCCAAAATCTCATCCAGCGTTGCATCCACACTTACAGCCACAATATCTGTTCTAGGTGTCATTACTTCCTTTACCACCGTATCGTCAAACTCAAATATACTGTTTATCATTTCTGTCTCCGTTTCTCTGATAATACCTCTTTCTTCTCCTGCATTAATCATAAGCCTGATTTCCTCTTTTGTTATCTCATCCTCATGGCCTATTGATTCCCCACCTAATAATTTTACAACAAAATTTGTAGAAGCAGTTAATAACCTGACAATGGGAAATGCTATTTTGGAGAAAAACAAGATGGGCCTTGCTACAAAAAGTGCAATCTTGTCAGACCATCCTAGAGCCAGTCTTTTGGGTACCAATTCCCCCAGCACTAAAGTCACATAAGATATGATAACGGTAATAATAAGAAAGGCTATAGTATATGCATATGCTGTTAGTATTGGCACATTTAATCTTTCCAAAACTTGCCCTAGATATGGTGCAAGAGTTTGAGCACCTAAACCGCTGGCGAAGAATCCGGCAAAAGTAACTCCCACCTGTATAGTTGCAAGCAGCTTGCTTGGTTCTTCTATAAATCTGTCTACTATCTTTGCCGATTTATTCCCATCTTCTATAAGAGGCTTTAGCTTTGATTGTCTCACGGATACTATGGCCATTTCAGAAGCAGCGAAAAATGCATTGACACCTATCAATAATAAAATAACAAATATCTGCGACCAAAGGTCTACATCCATTAAAAAAATTCCCCCTAAAAAAGTACTTTTTTAATATTATACTATATTTTTCATGTGCATGCCAAGCAAAGATTAAGACGTAATATATATCATTAATTATTATTACCTCATTTTATCGTGTTTTTCAATACCAATATAATCTAATCCCTGGGTATTTTAATTTCAAAAATATTTAACATATAACCTTATCTAAAAGAAAAAAGGTCTTGTCGTAAACCAGATACAAATACAAATAACAGTAATGCAAGAAATATTCTGTCGCATCTTTTTTCAATAAAAAGTATAAATAAAATACCAAACAAAAATATGTCTTCAAAAGTAAAATTTGTAGAGATAAAGTTAATCACTTTTATTAGATCCAACTTTATCTACCTACCTTAAATCCCAATTTTTCCATAATGCATATAATGTTCATTGCTTTTATGCAATCATCTAAGGCTTTCTGTCTCCTTTCTGATACAAACGGTTTCATTGATTTCAATAAAACTATCCTTTTATCATTCTTATTTCCTTCAAACAATTTTTCCATTATATTGCTTAAAAGGGCCTCATCGAACAAATTAGCTAAAGGATTATTTAGACTAACATTCTCAGCCCTTTTACCATCATCTTCGTCTATTTCATTTTTTTTTTGAGAAGTCATACCTTTTATAAGCATCCTCATTAATTCTTCTTTTAAGCCGTCAAAATCGTTGTTTTTCAGCATATTGCTCAATCTTTGCCCTTCAGGACTATTATTTTTTTCTAAATAATTTATAAGCTCATTTTTCAGTCCTTCAATATCTCCTCTATTTATCTTGTCTTTTACATCCTCACTGATATTAAGATTAGGATTATTATTAATCTGATCCATGACGATCTTCTTAATTTGCTGCTGATCTATGTTATCAAGATCAACTCCTGGCATTTGCTGAGAAATTTTTTTCTTTAACTCTTCAAAATCTTCCATATTAGGTCTGTTATTATTTCTACCATACATAATGCAATTACCTCCAATTTGTCTTAATATTAATAAATGAGCTGCCTTCGCTCTTTTTTGCCTCTAGTCCTTCTATATATGATATCTCTATCCAATTTTAAATGTTCTTCAGCGCAGCATTTATCATTTAAAACCGGTTGGCAATTCCTTTGTGGTAATACAAAAACCAAAAAGAGTAAAAGAACTATCCATATAATGTCATCATCAAATAAATCATCTAAAAATCCCATACCAAAGCCTCCTCGGGAACACATTCTATTCTCACTATATTTTATTCTTCTTTCTTATTTTGGTTACAGCTTTTCCTTAGAAGTTATAAGCCTGGCTTTTGCCAGGCTTATAACTTAACATTTTCTGCAGCAGAAGAATATGATAAACAGTACTATTAATATCCATAAACAGTTGTTACCCAGTAAGTTTCCTCCTAAAAAGCTATTTCCGAAACAACATGAGCTTCCAAACCCACCGCACAGAAACAGTATAAGAAGTATTATCCAGATCCAGTTGCAACCGAATAACCCTTCAGTAGGTTTGTAGCAATCGTGTGATGCAATGCCCATATAAGCACCTCCTTATGGGCCTACACAAACATTATATTAAAAGGGTGCTCCGAAGAAAGTCCTTCCAAAACCACCAAATGCAATTACAGCCAATATGATTATGAAGAAGAAATTGCTTTCTCTTCCTGATGTTATGCAGGAAGCTAACAGTATAAAGAGAACTAGCAACAGTAAGAATGAGTTTTCACCGGGCTTGCAAGATTCAATGCCGGCAACTTGGTCGCATCCACAGCCTTGGCCTAAGCCTCCAACTTTGCTTGAATAACCCATATTTGCACCTCCTTAAATTTATTGAGATATTTTATTAGAGGACCCGGCAAAAACCGGGTCATTGCCTAAAAGACTCCTTCGCCAAAGAAAGTTCTTCCAAATCCACCGAATGCTATTACAGCCAGTATGATGATGAAGAAGAAATTGCTTTCTCTTCCCCATGTTACGCAGGATGCTAACAATATGAAAAGGAGTAGCAAGAGTAAGAAGGAATTTTCACCAAATGCACCAAGTACATTATTTCCGCAACCTGACATATTAGCACCTCCTTCCCAGTAGGTCTTTAAATCCTGTTGGCAATCTTACAGTGCAAAGCCAAATGTCCTTCCAAATCCACCGAATGCTATTACAGCCAGTATGATGATGAAGAAGAAGTTGTTTTCTCTTCCTTTAGTTACACATGATGCTAACAGTATAAAGAGGAGCAGTAAAAGTAAGAAAGAATTACTTTCTGGACAACACTTTCTGTCTTCTACTCCTAAAACAGGACCACAACCGCAGTTTCCTACACCTGCTACATTACCAAAATTCATAGTTGCACCTCCTTCCAGTGTACAAATGTTAAATAAGGAAGTTAAGTTTGTCACCAGCACCGAGACCCAGGATGGCAAGGGCTATTATAAATAGCAGATTGCTATTTTGGGCACCGAATGAAATCAAAATTATCAATGCCAGCAATAGCAAACATATATTGTTCATAGCTAACCTCCTTCCCACCCTAAGGGTTGTTCTCTCTCTTCCCACTTCCATACTATGTACATGTC
>DUSG01000213.1 GCA_012842725.1 Clostridiales bacterium | reverse complement strand
TCTTCGCCTACATACCCAGCTTCCGTCAAGGACGTTGCGTCAGCGATGGCAAAAGGCACATTAAGCATTTTGGCCAAAGTCTGAGCTAGTAGAGTCTTGCCGGAACCTGTGGGGCCAATCAATACAATATTGCTTTTTTGAAGCTCAACATCATCGTATTTAGTATCAGAGTTTATCCTTTTATAATGGTTGTATACTGCCACAGCCAATGCTTTTTTCGCTTCATCTTGTCCTATTACATATTGATCCAGAAATTCCTTTATATCCTTTGGTTTAGGAATATCTTTCACTTCAAGTTCCATTTCTTCTTCAAATTCTTCATCAATAATTTCCTGGCAAAGCTCTATACATTCATCACAGATATAAACCCCTGGTCCTGCAATAAGCCTTCTAACCTGATCCTGGTTCTTACCGCAGAAGGAGCATTTCAACTGCTTCCTGTCCTCAAATTTGGCCATAAATACACCTCTTTTACTTTCTCTTAATTAAAATCTCATCGATTATTCCATAAGCTTTTGCTTCTTCAGCTGTCATGAAATAATCTCTTTCTACATCCCTTTCTATTTTTTCCAAAGGTTGCCCTGTTTTTTCACTTAGAATCTTATTCAACTGCTTTTTGGTTCTCATAAGACGTTCTGCATGAATAATTACATCAGATGCCTGACCTCTGGCACCGCCAAGAGGCTGATGTATCATTATTTCGCTATTAGGAAGCGCAAATCTCTTACCCTTAGCACCTGCAGCCAATAAAAATGCTCCCATGCTTGCTGCCATACCTATGCATATGGTAGAAACATCAGGTTTAATAAATTGCATAGTATCATATATTGCCATACCTGCAGTTATAGAACCCCCAGGACTATTAATATAGAGATTTATATCCTTTTCCGGATCTTCTGCTTCTAGGAATAATAATTGGGCAACAACCAAAGATGCAGTTACGTCATTTATTTCGTCTCCCAAGAAAACTATCCTATCCTTCAGCAATCTTGAGTAAATATCATAGGACCTCTCGCCCCTATTGGTTTGCTCAACCACTATAGGCACCAGACTCATAAAAAACCCTCCTTATCGAAGTTACCCATTATTTGCTTACGCTATGTTCCACTAAGAAGTCAATCGTCTTCTGTAACTGCAGTCCTTCTCTAATATACTCAATATCTCTTTCTCTCAATGATTTCCTGAATTTTTCAACATCTTGATTGTACTGTTTTGCAGTCTTTTCAACTTCTGCTTCTAATTCTTCATCTGTTACTTCAATATTTTCAGCCTTTGTTATGGCTTCCATAACAAGCTGAGTTTTTACCCTGTCCTCTGCTGCTTCTTTGTAAGATTGCTTCATTTCTTCATAGCTTATGTTCATATATTTCATATATGAATCTAAATCTAATCCTTGGAATCTTAATTGATAATCAAAATCTCTTATCATGGATTCAATTTGATTATCAATCATTACCTCTGGAATGTCAACTTTGGCATTTTGAACAACCTTCTTTATTAAATCATTTTCGTATTCATTCTTGGCCATTCTTTCAGCTTCCTCAAGCTTTTTTCTTTTTATATCTGCTTTAAGCTCTTCCAGGGTGTCAAATTCACTTACATCCTTTGCGAATTCATCATCCAAAGGCAATAATTCCTTTTCCTTTATTTCTTTAACTGTAACTTTGAAAAGTGCCGGTTTTCCTGCCAATTCTTCAGACCTGTAATCTTCAGGGAAAGTCACATTTACATCAACTTCATTACCAATAGTTGCTCCGATTAACTGTTCCTCAAACCCTGGTATAAATCTTCCGGAACCTATTTCCAATTTATAGTTTTCGGCAGAGCCGCCTTCAAACTCCTTATCATCAATAAAGCCTTTAAAATCTATTGTAACAATATCGCCCCTCTTTACAGGTCTATCAGTTACATCTATTATTCTGGCATTTCTGTTTCTGAGGATTTCCAACTCATTTTCCACATCTTCATCTGTAACATTATACTCTTTTTTCTCAACCTCTATTCCCTTATATTGTCCCAGCTCAACTTCAGGTTTTACAGTAACTTCTGCCTTGAACACAATACCCTTTCCGCTTTCAATTTCAAGAATATCAATTGAAGGTCTGTCAACAGGTTCCAAATTATGTTCCTTTATAGCTTCTTCATATGCTTCAGGGCAAACTTCATTTATTGCATCTTCATAGAATATTCCTTCACCATAATATTTTTCAATAAGTTTTCTTGGTGCTTTTCCTTTTCTGAAACCAGGAATATTAAATTTTTTCGCATTTTTTATATATGCTTTTGCTATACCTTCTTCCAGCTTTTCTGCTGAAACCGTGATTTCTAATGTAGCAACGTTTTTTTCTAATTTCTCTAACTTAGAGCTCATTCGAATCCTCCTCGTATATCAAAAAATTTATATTTTTTTCATAATCCTACTTAACCACTTTATTATAACATACCTGTTTTTCATATCAAGTATTTTTACTATTTTTCTCTATGCATCTTTCTATATACACATTTATCTCCATTATGTAATAAAAATAAGCCTGTATATCTGATGATAATTCTAGTTAATATTTTCTATTATTATATCATATCTTTTTATTAATAATGATTATATAATATTAAAATATAAGGACGGTTACACAACCGCCCCTTCAGTAATACAAAATCGCATATTATCACAATCCATGTAAGCTTCAACGCCAATAGGTATAGTGATATTGGGTGTACAATGACCAATTTTATATCCGCATAATATTGGCTTACCACAAGGAACAACTATATCCTCAATAATCTCATCAATAGTTAAACTGTCTTTTCCCTCTTCAGGTTCACAATCTGTAAAATCCCCTATGATTATGCCTACTGCATCTTTAAACTTTCCACCAAGTTTAAGCTGTAAAAGCATTCTGTCCAGATTATATGGTCGCTCCCCGACTTCTTCTATTAGAAGTATCTTTCCCTTAGTATCAATCTCATATGGAGTACCCATGGTATCTGCAAGCAAAGAAAGATTTCCCCCTACTATCTTCCCAGATGCACTTCCCTTATTATATGCTTTAATTGGCACTTCAGGAGGGTTATTAATCTCTCCCATAGGTTCTGGATTGGCAATGGCTTTCTCAAAATAATGACTGCTTAACTCGTCCAATCCTTCTTTAGCAAAACTTGCAACCATAGGACCATGAAATGTTATAAGACCCGTTTTCTGTAAAAAAGCTGTATGCAATGCAGTTATGTCACTGTAACCGACAAATATCTTTGGATTGCTTCTTATCAACTCATAATCAATTTTATCCAGTATCCTCATGGTACCGTATCCGCCTCTTATACAGAATACTGCATCCACTTGGTTGTCTGCAAACATACTGTTTATATCATTAGCCCTCAACTCATCACTACCAGATAGGTATCCTACTGACTCAAATAAAGATTGCCCCCATTTAACATTATAACCAGCAGCTTTAATCCAATCTATACAAGCTTGGGCTCTGCTTTTGGAAACAGGACTTGACGGTGCAATTAAACCAATGGTATCTCCTTTTCTTAAAGCCTTTGGCTTCAAAGCTTTCACTCCCCATATACACTTCTCATTATATCAAGGCAGTTACATGTAGGCTTCTCGGCTTTCTCCATATAAATAGATAAAGGGCAGGGACCATCTATATGCTTTATATTTTTACATACTTTAGTAATAATGTCAAATGCATTATCCAAATCTTTTTTATCCATACTAAGCAACGCATTATATGCATCTGAATGTTTATAATAGAGTCTCTTAGTATTGTCCAGCACTTCTCTTCCTTTTTGTGTAATATGCACCTTTACTACGCGTTTATCAATCTGATCGATCTTCCTTCCCACATAACCTTCTTTTTCCATTCTGTTTACAAGTTCAGTAACTGTTGACATATGCCAAAAGCCTTTATCAGCAATCGTCGACATGGTACATTCTCCGCATTCAGTTAATATTATGAGAAGCTTCGCTTGGGGATATGTGAGCCCACCTAATTGTACTATTTTTTCCCAGTCATCTATCATACATTTATTCAAACTTAGGTATAAAAAATTAAGCTTATGAATAGTTATTACCGCTTCCTCTCTTGTCATTGACACCCCTCCAAAATTATTTTGTATACTTATATCATACAATATATGTTTGTTATTTATCAAGCATTATAAATAAAATTACCCTTAAATTTTGCATATTTTTCGTAATAGAAATATATAAACATAGCTTATGTCTATAATTGATGCTATATTTAAACATTAACTATGTTTATCCTTATCTGTATATATATACCAACTATTTCCTCTTGGGTGTTACTACTTTAACAATGTTATCTAGCTCATCTCTTATGCTTTCAATAGGTTTTCCATTCCTCAGTTCCCTTGATATCCTGGTCATTTGCTCAACAAAATCATTTTCAGCACTGACATATACAGTTTTAATATCAGCATCTTCTCTTCTGACAACACTGGCTACCTGCTCTTTAATGCTTTGTATTTCACTGGTGCTTTCAATATTTCCATATTCATTCAAGTTTACTCCTACATACGCTGTATTTCCATCGACAACCACAACAACATTATCAATGCCTCTTACCCCTTGAATTGCCCGTGCAATTCTGTCACCTTCTGTAGCTGTAGTACCTAATTCCGGGCTATAACTGCCTTTATTATTTCTACTGTAATATGCATTATCATCATAAGTTGTATCCGGTACTTTTCTTAATGCGCATGAAGAAAAAACAGATGTAAACACTATTACGGCAAACATAAGTTTTAGACAATACCAAAAAAATTTCATATATTCACTCCTTCATTCTGAATTAATAATATTTTTTGTTCAGGAGTTGAATATATGAATGCAATATTTTTCTTGAATATAAATATTATTTTGTTATCCTTAGGACAAGTTTATTATCCACTATTATGTAAAATTTATCAAAATATATGGTGCTTATATCCGCATCACTATTTAATATATAAGTCAGACATCCCCCATCGCAACTTAAAGCCCTGGCTCCTCCTGATTCTACAATATGAATAGCTTCCGGTAGTGTAAAATCAGTAGAGGCAGCAATGAGCTCCCCAATAGTCATTTTGCTCCCATGTATCATTCTTATTTCCTTTGTGTTTGTATTTCGCACCAGATCCTTAATATATTCTATGTATGTAAGTCTGCTTTCCTCATCACCATAAAGTTTTGCCACTATTATCTTCGCAAGTATTTCTTTTATTGTCTGCATGTTTATATTTTTTTCATTAATGGCTTTTTCCAATTTATTTGCTGTATCTGGAAGTATCTCTGTCAACAGCTTGTACCACATTATCACATGCTTATCATCCAGTTGGGCAATTTTGTGAAATATCTTCAAAGGTTCTTCCTTTATAGTAAAAATATCTCCTTCAGGTAAGG
>DUSG01000212.1 GCA_012842725.1 Clostridiales bacterium | reverse complement strand
GGAGAAGACGAAATGATAGCTTTGGCAGAAGGCGGTTTAAGAGTATTAAGGAAGGAAGAAGAACCTAAAGTTTATAAATAATAAGGATGGTTTTATGAAGAAAGATAAAAGAATAAGAATCATAACCGGACATTATGGCAGTGGTAAGACGGAATTCGCTGTAAACTATACATTTAAGCTTGCAGAACAAGGGTGTAAGACAGCTATAGTTGATTTGGACATAGTTAATCCATATTTCAGATCAAGGCAAATTGAGCCGGAGTTTGAGAAAAAAGGCATAAGGGTCATTGCATCGTCCGTAAGAGGATTAGCCGGTGACGTACCTGCATTATCCCCTGAAATATATACCGTTTTGGAAGATAAAAGTTATCAAACAGTAATAGATGTAGGAGGGGATAAAGTAGGGGCTAGGGCATTAGGCAGATATCACGACAAAATAGAGCAAGATGATTATGATATGTTTTTTGTGCTTAATGCCAACAGACCTTTAACCAGCGATAAAGAAAACGCCATAAGGTATCTGAAATCCATTGAACAAGCTTCAAGACAGAAAGTAACTGCACTGGTTAACAATACTCACCTCTGCGGAGAGACAAAAATTGAAGACATACTAAAAGGACAGGAGTTGTGCCTGCAAGTATCTGAAGAATTGGGATTGCCCATCAGATATACTGTGGTGCACAAGTCTTTAATAAATTATTTGCCAGACAATATCTATGGGGAGATATTTCCAATAGATATTTATATGAAAAAGCCCTGGGAAATGTAATGAAGGAGGTATAAAAATGGCAGGAAAAGTCACATTTGACGAAAACAGATGCAAGGGCTGTGAACTTTGCACAACAGTGTGTCCTGTAAAAATAGTTATAATGGATAAGGACAAAATCAATATCAAGGGGTATCATCCTGCAACAGTAAAGGAAATGGACAAATGCATCGCTTGTGGTGCATGCGCAAGAATATGTCCAGATGTTGTTATCAGGGTTGAAAAACTGTAATTTGTGAGGAGGGATATCAATGGCAAAAGAATTATGGAAGGGAAACGAAGCTATAGCTGAAGCTGCCATAAGAGCGGGCTGTAGATTTTTCTTCGGTTATCCCATTACACCACAGAATGAAATTCCAGAGTACATGTCTTTAAGGCTTCCACAGGTAGGAGGTTGCTTCTTGCAGGCTGAATCCGAAGTAGCTGCAATAAACATGGTTTATGGAGCTGCAGGAGCAGGAGCAAGGGTTATGACATCTTCATCCAGCCCTGGAATCAGCTTAAAGCAGGAAGGGATATCCTATATAGCAGGTGCAGAACTTCCCTGCGTAATAGTAAACATTGTTAGAGGAGGCCCAGGACTGGGAGGAATACAACCTGCTCAATCTGACTATTTCCAAGCAACTAAAGGTGGAGGACATGGCGATTATCATTTAGTGGTACTGGCACCGGATTCTATTCAGGAAGCTGTAAATCTGGTTCAGGAAGCTTTTGATATAGCAGATCAATACAGGAACCCTGTTATGATACTGGGAGACGGTATGATCGGACAGATGATGGAACCTGTTGAATTTGGGGAAATCAAAAAGAGAGAATTACCTGAAAAGACTTGGGCTACAACAGGTTTGAGAGGTAGAAAGGAACATAATGTAATAAATTCTCTATTTATAGATCCCGCAGTATGTGAAAAGCACAACCAGAAGATATTTACCAAATATGCAGAAATTGAGAAAAATGAAGTGAAGGTAGAAGAATATAATCTTGAGGGAGCGGAAATAGTATTTGCCGCTTATGGTACAGTAGCAAGAATAGTTAAGAATGCCATAAAAGCTTTAGAGAAAGATGGAATTAAAGCCGGACTGATAAGACCAATCACTTTATGGCCATTCCCCAAGGCTAATTTCTTCAAAGCTGCGGACATGCCAGGCGTTAAGGCTTTCTTAACAGTCGAAATGAGCATGGGACAAATGGTAGAAGATGTTGAATTATCAGTAAAGGGTAAGAAACCTGTATACTTCTACGGAAGAACCGGCGGTATGGTTCCGACACCAAGAGAGATTGTAGAAGAAGCTAAAAAGATATTAGGGGGTGCAAGATAATGGCAGTTGTATTTGAAAAGACTAAAGGTTTAACAGACAAACCTACTCATTATTGTCCAGGCTGCACCCACGGTATTATACACAGACTTGTAGCAGAGTCCTTGGAAGAACTTGGACTTTTGGACAAAGCAGTAGGCGTTGCTCCTGTAGGATGTGCGGTATTTGCATATGATTATTTTGCATGCGATATGCAGGAAGCAGCTCACGGTAGAGCTCCTGCAGTTGCAACGGGTATAAAAAGAGTACATCCTGATGCAGCAGTATTCACATATCAAGGCGATGGAGATTTGGCTTCCATAGGTACTGCAGAAATTGTTCATGCTGCCATGAGAGGAGAAAAGATAACAACAATATTTGTGAATAATGCAATATACGGTATGACCGGCGGCCAGATGGCACCAACTACTCTGGTAGGTCAAAAGGCTACAACTGCTCCATTAGGCAGAAATGCCGATCATGCAGGTATGCCCATAAGAATAAGTGAAATGCTGGCTACAATACCAAAAGCTGTATTTATAGAAAGAGTATCTGTACATGACGTTCCGAACATAATTAAAGCTAAGAAAGCTATTAAGAAAGCTTTTGAGGTACAGATGCAAGGTCTTGGCTTCAGCATGGTAGAAGTTCTTTCAACTTGTCCGACAAACTGGGGTAAAACTCCGATTGAAGCGCTAAAGTGGTTAAAGGAAAACATGATTCCTTATTATCCGGTACAGAACTTCAGAACTCCTGAGGAGGTGAAATAAATGACACATCAGATTATCATGGCAGGCTTTGGTGGTCAAGGTGTGATGGCCATGGGCAAAATACTGGCAGAAGCAGGCTTGAAAGAAGGAAAAAATGTGTCATGGCTACCTTCCTACGGTCCTGAAATGCGTGGAGGTACAGCAAATTGTAATGTTATAATTTCAGACGACCCTATAGGTGCTCCGACTGTTACGGAGGCAACAGAAGCAATAGTTATGAACAGACCTTCTTTGGATAAATTTGAAAAAGACGTAATTCCAGGAGGACATTTATTCATAAACAGTTCATTGATAGACAGAAAAGCAAACAGGGATGACATAAATGTATATTATATCCCTGCCAATGAAATAGCCAATGAACTGGGAACAGGTAAAGTAGCTAATATGGTAATGCTTGGAGCATATATTAAGGTTACTAATGCAGCAAAAGAAGAAACCATAATGGAATACATTGCAGAAGTATTCTCAGGCAGAAATGCCGATTTAATACCCCTGAACAAGGAAGCATTAAGAAGAGGAGCAGAATGCATAAAATAATAGATTTTAATTGATAATTAACCACCCTGGGGCAATAAACCCGCCATCCATCCTCCAATCCCGGGGTGGATTTATTTATTGACTTACTTTATATTATTGAATAAAATAGTAGATAATATTATAATGAGAGATCTATGAATCAGAAAAGTACTCAATGTAAAGGGCTTCAGCGAGTCTGAACAGAGTGGGAGTCGGACAGTCACTGCTTGAGGAAAAGAGCTGAGGAGACATAAGCGCTATCCGGCGTTATGGATCAGAGTGGGCTTTTATGCCAATTAGAGTGGTACCGCGGATATTCCGTCTCTTAGCTGAGACGGATTTTTTATGATACATAGGAAG
>DUSG01000211.1 GCA_012842725.1 Clostridiales bacterium | reverse complement strand
ATGATGCAGTGCCCCATGATGCAATGCCCCATGATGCATCATCCGATGCATCATCCAATGAAAGGCTTTCCGATGATGAAGAATAAATATTATGGGAACTGGGATATGGAAGATTTGTATGTGGATGATGACAGCGATTACAGCAGTGATGATAAGGAATTATATTACGACAAAAAGAGTGAACATGGTTGGTATCCACATCCATATTATAAAAGGAAATAAATAAAAAGCATGGGAAATAAATTTTGCAAATTTAAGAGAATTGCAACAAATATCGGAGTATTGTGACGCTCCGGTATTTTTTTAGCAAAAATAGGCAAGGATAATATTGGGATATACAAATTAACTTTTTATACGTAATATATTATGTTAGAATATAGAGTGAAAAAATTGTATTATAGAAGGTGGTAATTTGAATAACACTTCCAATGTACTAGCAGTGATACTAGCAGCAGGAGAAGGCAAGAGGATGTATTCCAAAAAGCCTAAGGTTCTGCATGAGATATGTGGTAAACCAATGATTGATTATGTCGTAGATTGTGCTAAAAAAGCAGGAGTATCAGAAACTGTTGTTGTTGTAGGACACGGAGCATCGGAAGTAAAAGCTAAACTGAATAATGTGAAGTTTGCTTATCAAGAGCAGCAATTAGGCACAGGACATGCGGTTATGCAGGCTGAGGAATTCATAACTTCCGGGCATGTTTTGATTTTGTATGGAGATACTCCTCTTTTGAATCCTGAAACTATATGCGAAATGTATAAATTTCACCAAAAAGGTGGATTTCATGCTACAATATTGACTGCTGAAATGGACAATCCATTTTCTTATGGTAGAATAATCAGGGATTCATCTGATAATGTTGTCGCAATAGTGGAAGAAAAAGATGCGGATTCTGAACAGAGGAAGATTAAGGAGATAAATTCCGGTATATACTTATTTGATGGAATGTTACTGAAGAATGCACTGAAAGAATTAAAAAATGATAACAGTCAGAATGAATATTATCTTACGGATGTTATAAAGATTTTTAACGATAATAATTTCAAGGTAGGAGCTTATAAGATTGATAACACGGAAGAAATAATGGGAGTGAACAACAGGCTTCAATTGGCTCAGGCCAATGTTATTATGTCTAGAAAAATCCTTGAAAAACATATGCTGAATGGCGTAACAATTATAGATCCATTAAGTACATATATTGATTCAGGGGTAATTATTGAGAGGGATGTTACAATATTGCCCGGTACTATTATAAAAGGAAGTACATATATCGAAGAGGATGCTGTAATAGGTCCATATACAACAATATCGGACAGCCACATAGGTAAAGGCGTTGAAATTAAAAACTCTGTTGTATTGGAAAGCAGTATAGGAGAAGGAACTACAATAGGACCTTTTGCATATTTGAGACCTGGAAATACTATAGGAAAGTATGCAAAGGTGGGCGATTTTGTTGAGATGAAGAACTCCAATTTTGGAGATTATTCAAAAGCTTCCCATCTAACATATATTGGCGACGGAGATGTTGGAAAAGGCGTAAATCTAGGTTGTGGGGTAGTATTTGTAAATTATGACGGCAAGAAAAAACACAGAACGAAAGTTGAAGATTATAGCTTTGTAGGCTGTAATGTAAACCTGGTAGCTCCGGTGGTGGTAGGCAAGAATTCATATATAGCAGCAGGTACTACGGTGACTACTAATGTGCCAGAAGAAAGTCTAGCCATCGGAAGAGCAAGACAAGAGAATATTGAAGGATGGGTCAGAAGAAAAGGCCTTGTGAAAGAGGAAGAATAAACTTAGGAGGGTAATAATTAAATGATAAAACATGGTGACTGTATAAAAATTTTCCACTGTAATGCCAATAAGGAGTTAACAAAGGAAATTGCCGATATTGTAGGCGTTCCCGTAGGAGATGCTCAGGTAGGGACCTTTAGCAATGGAGAGATATCTGTAAATATAAATGAGTCTGTAAGAGGAGCAGATGTATTCCTTGTTCAATCTACCAGCGCTCCGGTCAATAATAATCTGATGGAGCTTTTGATAATGATAGATGCATTAAAGAGAGCTTCGGCAGGAAGGATTACTGCTGTTATACCTTTTTATGCTTATGCAAGACAGGATAGGAAGTCTAAACCGAGAGAACCCATTACTGCAAAACTTGTAGCCGATTTGATAACTACTGCAGGAGCTGACAGAATACTGACTATGGATTTACATGCCCCACAGATACAGGGTTTTTTCAATATTCCAGTGGACAATCTATATGCTATGCCCATTATAAGCAACTATTTTCTGGAGAAGGGCTTGGAGGATGTAGTTGTTGTATCTCCTGACGTGGGAGGAGTTACAAGAGCCAGAAACCTTGCGTCAAAATTGAACGCTCCTTTGGCTATAGTGGATAAAAGAAGGCCTAAAGCAAATGTGGCTGAGGTAATGAATATAATAGGTGATGTAGAAGGTAGAACTTGTATAATGATAGATGATATGGTGGATACAGGAGGGTCAGTGACAAATGCCGCAAAGGTATTGATGGATATGGGTGCGAAAGAAGTGTATGTGGCATGTACCCATCCGGTGTTGTCAGGCCCAGCATTTGAAAGGATAAATGAATCTGTGATAAAAGAATTGGTTGTCACTGATACCATACCTCTTCCAAAAGATAAGCATAGTGATAAGATAAAAGTTCTGTCAGTTGCACCGCTGTTTGCTGAGGCTATACGCAGAATTTACGAAGGACTTTCAGTAAGTATACTTTTCGATTAAAAAGATAATAATCAAGCTGAAAAAACACGCCCTAAGCTTCCCATATCTTTCAGAGTACGGAGAGCTTAGGGCTGTTAAGTCCAATATGAATATTATTAATATAGTATTGTTTAATTTCTGGAGGAGATTATGTTTGTAATAGCAGGCTTAGGTAATCCCGGAATAAAGTACGCAGATACCAGACACAACATAGGATTCATTACATTAGATTATTTGGCTCAACAATTGAATATAAAGATAAATAAAATAAAACATAAAGCACTGGTCGGTGAAGGTCATATAGGAGATGAGAAGGTTTTGCTTGTGAAACCTCAGACATATATGAATCTGAGTGGTGAAAGCATCCTTGATGTGGTGGAATACTACAAATTGCCCATTGAAAACCTGATAGTCATATATGATGATATAGATCTTCCTTTAGGCGTTCTGAGGATAAGACCAAAGGGGAGTGCGGGTTCTCATAATGGTATGAAATCCATAATATATTTGCTGCAAAGGGATGACTTTCCGAGGATAAGAATCGGTATAGGCAAGCAACCGGAGCATATGGATTTGGCTGATTATGTAACAGGAAAATTCACCAAGGATGAAATTCCCATAATCACCGAGGCTGCAAAAAAAGCGGCTAAGGCAGCACAAGAAATAATAATGAAAGGCATTGCGTCAGCAATGAACAAGTACAATGGATAAGATATTATTACCTATTGAATCCCTTGAAGAATATAAGCATCTTGTGGGAGCCCTTGGTGAAAACATTAAAACAGTTGAAGTCCATGGTATTTCTGATGTTCAGAAATCCATTTTAACTGTTTTATTGAGCAAGCATTTCGCCAAATCCGTTTTATTGATAACACATAATGATATACTGGCAAGAAAAATATATGAAGACATCAGTAACTTTGATCCTTCAGCGGCAGTATTATTGCCTTCTTGGGAGATGATTTTTCACAAAATAGATGCCAGGAGCAATGAAATCGCAATAAAAAGATTGAAGGCCCTAAACAGCATAATTACAAAAAAGAGGGTTATCTTGTGCGCATCCGTGGAAGCATTGTTGAATAGACTTCCGGAACCTAACATATTTAGAGAAAAATACCTTAAGATAAGAGTAGGAGACAAAATGCCTGTGGAAGAATTTCTGGCCTACTTTTCCCAGGCAGGCTATGAAAGGGTGGACATGATAGAAGGTTGTGGCCAATTCTCCGTAAGGGGAGGCATAATAGACTTTTATGGACCAATAAACGATAACCCTGTAAGGATAGAGCTGTTTGATGACGAAATAGATTCAATAAGATATTTTGATTTAGAAACTCAAAGATCCATAACAAAATTGGATATGGTAGAGCTATTTCCCATGCGGGAAATGTTGCTCAAACCTGAAGATTTTGAAAGAGGTTCTAAAGAACTAGAGAAAGCTCTCAATGAAAGGTTGAGTTTTTATGGCTCATCATCGAAAAAATCCCTGTCTCAGAATCTAAAAGAAAAAATATCTGAAGATGTTGAGAAGATAAAACAAAAAACATATTTTCAGGGTATAGAGAAATATGCAGCATTTTTGTACGAAAAAAGTTTCGATGTTATGGATTATATGGAAGATTTTATGGTTGTCATGGATGAACCCAACAGAGTGAGGCAGAGATTTGATAATGTAAGGCTGGAATATGAAGAACATTTCAAGAGCTTGCTGGAAGAAGGAGAGCTTTTGCCTGAACAAATAAAATCATTATATACCTACGATGATATTCTGATGAAAATAAGCCACAGAAAAGTCGTATGTTTAAATGCCTTACTTAAAAGTTCCCAGGATTTTAAGCCCGAAAGATCCATCAGTTTTATCGGCCGATCCATGGCACCTTTCCATGGGAAAATAAACCTGTTGGTTGAAGAGATAAAGCTTCTGAAAAGCAGAAAGTACAGAATTGTCATATTGTCGGGGAGCAAAGAAAGAGGATTGAGAATAGTTGAAGCCCTTAAAGAAGAAGGAATAGAGGCTCTGTATCAGGACAAACTCAGCTTTGACCTTCAGGAAGGGCATATTGTGGTACTGCCGGGAAATCTCAGCGGAGGATTTGAATTTCCTGCAATAAAATATGCTGTTATTACCGACATGGATGTTTTCGGTACAAGACGAAAAAAGCCTACTAAAAAGAAACCAGGTACCATAAAATTTTTAAGCGATTTAAAAGTCGGAGATTATGTGGTTCATGAAAATCATGGAATAGGTCAGTATATGGGAATCGTAAGGCTTAAGGTGAACAATGTGGAGAGGGATTACCTCCATATAAGGTACCAAGGTAATGACAAGCTTTATATACCTACGGATCAATTCGATATGATCCAGAAATACGTCGGTGGAGAAAAACCGCCAAAGGTAAATAAATTGTCAGGGACGGAGTGGTCAAAAACAAAAGCCAGAGCCCGCAAAGCCATAGAAGATATGGCAGAGGAACTATTGCAGCTATATGCAGAAAGGCAGCAGGCAAAAGGCTTTGCCTTCTCAGAGGACTGTAAGTGGCAAAAGGAATTTGAAGATCAATTTCCTTATGAAGAAACTCCCGATCAACTTAATTGTATAGAAGAGATAAAAAGAGATATGGAAAGTTCCAAGGTAATGGATAGGCTGCTATGCGGAGATGTTGGATATGGCAAGACTGAGGTGGCATTAAGAGCAGCATTTAAATGCATTATGGATCATAAACAAGTTGCCATTTTGGTACCAACCACTATCTTAGCTCAGCAGCATTATAATACATGCTGTCAAAGATTTGGGAATTTCCCCATACAGGTAGAAATGCTATCCCGTTTCAGAACACCTCAGGAACAAAAAAAGATTTTGGAAGGTCTTAGAATAGGAACAATTGATTTGATTATAGGCACCCACAGATTATTGCAGAATGATGTACAGTTTAAAGATTTAGGTCTTTTGATAGTGGATGAAGAGCAGCGTTTTGGCGTAGCCCATAAGGAAAAAATAAAGCAAATGAAGAAGAACGTGGATGTATTGACTTTGACTGCAACTCCCATTCCTAGGACATTGCATATGTCCTTGATTGGTATAAGAGATATAAGCGTTATAGAGGAACCACCTGAAGAAAGGTATCCGGTCCAGACATATGTGATGGAATATAATGATGAAATAGTCAGAGATGCAATATTGAGAGAGATGAACAGAGGGGGACAGGTTTATTTCCTATATAACAGAGTAAGAACCATAAACAAGATGGCAGAAAGGATCAGAAATCTTGTACCAGAGGCCAGGATAGCCGTTGCACATGGACAAATCGATGAAAGGCTTCTTGAAAATACCATGCTTGATTTTTATAACGGCGAATATGATGTGCTTCTGTGCACAACAATTATTGAGACCGGTTTGGACATACCCAATGTGAATACCATTATAGTGTACGATTCAGACAAAATGGGCCTTGCCCAGCTTTATCAACTCAGAGGAAGGGTGGGCAGATCCAACAGATTAGCATATGCTTACTTCACATATCAGAGGGATAAGGTTTTGACAGAAGTAGCAGAAAAAAGGCTTCAAGCCATAAAAGAATTTACCGAATTCGGTTCCGGATTCAAAATTGCCATGAGGGATTTGGAAATAAGAGGTGCAGGAAATCTGCTTGGCAAGGAACAGCATGGACATATGGAAGCTATTGGATATGATCTGTATACCAAGCTGTTGGATGAAACGGTAAGAAAACTTACCGGAAGACCCATTGAAGAAAAGATAGATTGCATGATTGAGTTGAATATTGAAGCGTATATACCTATGACTTATATAAAAGATGAAAATCAAAAAATCGAGATATACAAAAAAATAGCTTTCATAGATGGATTAAGCTCTTTATATGATATCGAAGAAGAAATAGAAGACAGATTCGGTGATATACCTGATCCGGTTAGAAATTTAATGAATGTAGCTTATATCAAATATCTGGCTTCAAAGCATGGCATTGTTCTGGTATCTGAAAAACCGGAGGGTTTGTTATTTAAATTCAAAACCGATAAATATATTAAAGCTGAAGCAGTTGTAAAGCTTATGGATGAGTTCGGGGATAAATTGACTTTTAATGCAAGTCAGGAACCGTATTTTATATATAGACTAGTAAAGGATAAAGGTGCCAAGTATCTGAAGAATATAACTGATTTTTTAGAGAAGCTGGATTCTTATAATGGGAACGATAAGGAACTGGAGAGGAGGAACCACTGATATGAGGGGCAGAAACATGAGATTAATTGGTTTACTGTTGACGGTTTTGGTTATGGCAGCAATGACAGGTTGCGGAATGGTAAGAGAAAAACCACAGGCACCGGAAGAAACTGTTGTGGCCAGAGTTGACGGTGAGGAGATAACTAAGGCAGAATTTGACAAGATATTTGAAATATTCAAGACTCAGGTAGAGATGAATCAGGATCCTTCCATATGGGATAGGGAATATAACGGTAAAAAATATATAGATTTAGCCAAGGAAAAGGTTCTTGATCAGATGATAAGCGATAAAGTTCAGTTAAAAAAGGCTGAAGAATTGGGTATAACAGTATCTGATGAAGAAGTGGATTCGGAAGTTGATAAATGGAAAAAGCTTTTCAATTCTGAAGAAGCTTATATGGAGTTTCTTGCAAATTTAAAAATAGATGAAGACTATTTCAGGGATTACCTGAAGAAAGACCTGATAATAAACAAGATGAAGGAAAAAATAAGTCAGGATGTGGAAGTTACAGATGTAGAACTGGTAGATTACTACAACAATCATATAAATGAGTTTTATGTTGTTAAAGCAAGTCATATATTGTTAGATACAGAAGAAGAAGCCAGAGAAATATTGGAAAGAGTAAAAAAAGGAGAAGATTTCAACACTTTGGCAAGGGAGTACTCGACAGACCCGAGTGCCAAATATAATAGCGGTGATTTAGGATACTTCAGGCATGGAGAGATGGTTGAACCCTTTGAAAGAGCGGCTTTTGCCTTGAAAGTGGGAGAAATAAGCGATATTGTAAAAAGTGAATACGGTTATCATATCATTAAAGTTGAAGATAAAACCATCGACAGATTTGAAGATGTCAAGGAAGAAATCAGAAATACTTTAATTACTCAGAAGAAAAGCAAGAATTATGATAGCGCTTTTGAGGAAATGATGAATAAAGCAAATATAGAAAAATTTCCGGAGAAACTATAGTATATTCCTAATTTGCAAATATGTGTATAAAAGCTGAACCTCCGTAAAATACTATGGATTACAGACATAATTGTCAAAAAAAATCATAAAAGGAGGGTGAAGCATGAAAGCCACTGGAATTGTTAGGCGTATTGATGATCTTGGAAGAGTCGTCATACCTAAAGAGATAAGACGAACCCTTCGTATCAGAGAAGGAGATCCACTTGAGATTTTTACAGACCGAGAGGGAGAAGTCATTCTGAAAAAATATTCTCCAATAGGTGAATTAAGTGATTTCGCAAAGGAATATGCCGAATCACTACATAGCTCCCTAAATCATATAGCATGTATCAGCGACCGTGATATGATAATTGCCGTAGCTGGAGCTTCAAAGAAAGAACTTTTGGAGAAAAAGATAAGCCCAGCACTGGACAAAATTATTGAAGACAAAATTACAGTGATGCTGGATGGCACAAACGGTAACAAGATGATAAATATTACTGCAGATGAAGAAGGGCCATCAAAATATACAGCTGGGGTAATAGTGCCGATAGTTGCAGAAGGAGACCCAATCGGTTCTGTCATACTTCTCAGCAAAGAAGCAAATGTAAAAATGGGTGATTTAGAAAGAAAAGTTGCTGAAACTGCAGCAAGTTTCTTAGGAAAGCAAATGGAGCAATAAAATAAGATGGCAGCAAATGTAGCTGCCATCATTTTTTCTTATTGCTTTGCTTCTAACATTCCATTAAATATAATGTAAAGGGTTCTAATAATATTTTTGATTGTATATTTTATCTATAGGATATGGTAAAATGTTTATGTATTGCAAAGCTGGAGGTCAATTATGGAAAAAAGTAAACATTCTTTTGTAAAAGGAGCATTAATTTTAACTATAGCAGGAATTATATCTAAAATATTGGGTGCCATATACAGAATACCTTTAGGTCAAATCATAACCTCTGAGGGCATGGCATATCATCAGACAGCTTATGATCTTTACATATTGATGCTTACATTTTCTTCCTATTCCATACCGACTGCGATATCAAAGCTGGTTTCTGAAAAGCTGGAGGAAGGAAGAAAAGACGAAGCTCATAAAATATTCAAGGTTGCTATGTGGCTTTTAGGTACCATCGGCCTTATATTGTCTATTATTCTGTATATGAATGCCAAAGCTTTTTCGCAAGCTTTTAAAAATCCAGATTCTTACTTGGCAGTTTTGGCAGTTTCACCGGCAATATTTACTGTTTCAATAAGCGGAGCTTTCAGAGGATATTTCCAAGGCATGCAGAATATGACTCCAAGTGCTATATCTCAGGTCACGGAGCAAATCAGCAGAGTGCTTGTAGGATTTTTATTGGCATATTTGCTGTTACCCATGGGATATAAAGTATCGGCTGCGGGTGCTATTTTCGGTACTTCAGTAGGAGGATTTGTAAGTTTTATAACTCTTTATATCATATATAACAAGAATAAGACGAGAATAAAAGTAGAACTGATGGATTACGCAGGGAGAAAGACCGAATCTTCAGTTAGTATTATCAACAGGATTATTAAATTCTCTTTGCCGATAATGATCGGCGGTAGCATTATGCCTATTATGAACCTGCTTGATACATTTATAGTGATGGATAGACTTCAGGCAGCAGGTTTCAACCAGATAACAGCTACAAAGCTTTTTGGACAGCTTAAAGGTATGGCCACATCTTTTGTAAATGTACCTCAGGTATTTACAATATCTTTGGCAGCCAGCCTTGTACCTTCCATATCTGAGTCCATGGTGAGAAAAGATATGGAAGCCGTGAGGAGAAAAACACAGCTTGCCCTCAAGATGAGCCTGCTTCTGGGGCTTCCGGCTGCGATGGGACTTTTTATATTGGCAGGACCCATTATGCAGATGTTCTATCCAAATGAGACGGAAAGCCTTGGCATTGCACTGAAATATGTATCGTCTGCGGTGATTTTCCTGACATTGGTGCAAACTATGACAGGTATACTTCAAGGTATGGGAAGAGAAAGAATACCTGTCATAAACATGATTATAGGGGCATTTGTAAAAGCTGTGTTAAGCTATATTCTAACCTCTATGCCCCGCTTGAATATCAATGGAGCAGCATTGGGAACCGTAATGGGATATGCAGTAGCTGCAGTACTTAACTATAAAGCTTTGGTTAAATATCAAAAGAAGGAACTGAAAATATTATCTATTTCAATAAAACCTGCAATTGCGACGGCAGCTATGACAATAGCAGCATATTTTAGCTATAAATGGATTTATCAAATAATCGAGAGCAATAAAATAGCAACATTAGGTGCCATACTTTTAGCTGTAATAATCTACGGAGTGGTTATAATATTGATTAGAGGCGTTACCAAAGAAGAATTAGATTCAGCTCCCGGAGGAAAAAGGTTATCTAAGATGCTGAGGAAAAAAGGGCTTATCTAAGAAAGGAAGATGTACATGGGAAAAATTATAATAGTAGGTTTAGGACCGGGTGATTATCAAAGTCTTACCACCAAGGTTGAGGATATTCTAAAAAATGCTGAAAATCTCATATTAAGAACAGTAAAACATCCGGTTGTAGAAAAATTGCAGGATATGGGAATCAGATTTGAATCCTGTGATGACATATATGATTCGGCAGAATCCTTCGAAGAAGTTTATGAGAAAATAAGCCAAAGAATTATAGATAAAGCTCTTGAAGGGAAAAATGTGGTTTATGCAGTTCCTGGACATCCCTTGGCTGCGGAGAAAAGCGTAGAACTTATACTGAGCAAAGCTAATGAAAACATTGAAGTAAAAATAGAAGGAGCTATGAGCTTTATAGATGCAATTACTGCATCATTGAAGATAGATATTTCTTCAGGATTGAAAATAATTGATGCATTAAGTATGGATAGACAAAGACCGGATCCTGATTGCGGCAATATAATCACACAAGTCTATAACAGATTTATTGCTTCTGAAGTAAAATTGATACTTATGGACTATTATAATGACGACCAAAAAATATGTATAATAAGAGCAGCAGGCGTCGAAAATCAGGAAAAAATGGAATGGATTCCCCTATATCAATTAGATACTATTGAGTGGGTTGATTATTTAACCAGTATCTATATTCCTCCAGCCGAAAATAAAAAGTTTAAAACCATGGATGATTTGGTAGAGTTGATGGAGACTTTGAGAGGAGAGAAAGGTTGTCCATGGGATAAAAAGCAAACTCATGAAACCTTGAAACCTTATCTTCTCGAAGAGTGTTATGAGGTTATAGATGCTATCGAAAATGGCGATATAGATGAGATGATTGAAGAACTGGGGGATTTGCTTCTACAAGTGGTATTTCATTGTCAGATAGGAAAAGAATCAGGTTATTTTAATATAAATGATGTTATAACTTTTTTAGTTCATAAGTTAGTTTCAAGACATCCGCATGTGTTTGGAGATATAAAAGCCGATGATGAAAGCGGAGCATTGAAAAGCTGGGAAGCTTCGAAAAAAGATGAAAAGAAAATGGAAACCCATACTGAGATTTTAAGAGCCATTCCAAAGGCAATGTCGGCTCTTATAAGGAGTTATAAGGTTCAGGAGAAAGCAGCTTTGGTAGGATTTGATTGGCCGGATGTAGAGGGAGCAATGGCCAAGGTTGAAGAGGAATTTTTGGAATTGAAAGAGGTATATAAAACTTCAAATAATGGAAAAATAGAAGAAGAGATTGGAGATTTGATTTTTGCTGTTGTGAATGTTGCAAGATTTTTAAATGTACAGCCAGAGCTTGCTTTATCGAAAACCATAGAAAAGTTTATTGACAGATTCAATTATATAGAAGAAATGGCCCTAAAAGATGGTAATGAGTTGGAAAACATGACTCTGGAAGAGATGGATTCATTATGGAATAGGGCTAAGACACATAATTTTAATAAAAATGATGAAAACTAATGATAAAAAAGAAGGAATTTTGCCAAAAATAGAGAATAATGCATAGTGTACTGATGATTATATTATAGGAGGGATTATTTAATGAATAAAGCTGAATTGATTGCTAGCATGGCTGAAAAATGTCAACTGACTAAGAAAGATACTGAGAAAGCTCTCAAGGCATTCATGGATACTGTACAAGAGACTCTTGCAAAAGGCGAAAAAGTACAGTTAGTTGGTTTTGGTACTTTTGAGGTTAAACAGAGAGCTGCAAGAGTAGGCAGAAATCCAAGAACAAAAGAAGAAATAAAGATACCAGCTTCTAAAGCACCGTTGTTCAAAGCTGGAAAAGATCTTAAAGACGCAGTTAACAAATAAAAAAGGTACATAGCAGAACAAAAAATCAGGTCTTCGACCTGATTTTTTTCTAGGGAGGGGAAATATGAGATTAGATAAATTTCTCAAAGTATCAAGACTTATAAAAAGAAGAACCGTTGCAAAAGAAGCATGTGAAGGGCAGAAAATATATTTGAACGGTAAAATATCCAAACCAGGAGCTGAAGTAAAAATAGGCGATATTATTGAAATTGCCTATGGAGACAGAATAATAAAAGTAGAAGTATTGAATATAAATGAAAAGGCCGGCAAAGAAGAATCAAAAGAAATGTACAGGATAATTGAGCATTAACAATCATATTACAGCCAAAAATGCATATAAATGAATAAGGCAATTTATATGCAGTGGGAGGCTATGTAATATGGATGATATAAAAGCAGCGAAAACAAAACCTCACAGTATAAACCTTGAAGGAAGAGAAAAGCTATACATAACAGGGATTACAGATGTAGACAGTTTCAATGATACAACTGTCATTGTAGGAACACAGATGGGAGAATTGGTAATAAAGGGAGAAGAATTGAGCATCAGCAATCTGGATGTAGAAAACGGAGATGTGATGATTAAAGGGTTGATACATTCTATGGTTTATGAATCAAAGGCTGTCAATAAAAGTGAAAAAGGGTTTTTCAAGAGTCTTTTCAAATGATCCATGACCGTGTACTGGTGGGGGTTTTCTATGGAGACGCTGCAATTTCAAATTTTTGTTTTTTCAATCACAGTTTATGGTGGAATAATCATTGGCTTGGTTTATGATATTTACAGAGCTGTTAAAGGTGTCAAAAAGTCGAAAGGACTGATAACTTCCCTTTGGGATATAGTGTTTTTGCTGACAACCCTTCTTATTGCTGTCTGGGCCATATTTTCCAGCAACTACGGAGATTTAAGAATATATGTATTCATTGGTTTTATAGTTGGTTTTTTTATATATGAAAAAATAATAAGTAGAATTGCAGTGGCTTTTTTCTCCTATCTGTTTCAAAGCCTGAGTGCAGCAGCAAAAAGGGGCAGCAGGCTTGTTGTTATTCCAATAAGATTTTTGTGGTTTTTTATTGTTAGACCTTTTGGTATAATTAAAAAATGGATAAATATAAAAATATCAAAGATAAAGAAAAAAGCACTTTTGCCGAAAAAACTATTGAGAGATTCAAGAAAATATTATAAACTGATAATTAAAAGAAAAGAGCATACGAAGGATTTATGAGGCTTCTATTATGGGGGAGATATCTATGAAAAAAAGAAAGAGAATAATATGGACTAATTTTTTTGTATTTATTTTTATACTTTATGCTATCTTTACTATTGGAAGCCAGCAGATCACCATATACAGATTAAAGAAATCTCAGCAGCAATTAGCTAATAAGATTGAAGAAGCCCAACAAGAGAATCAAAAGCTCCAGGACATGCTTGAGGATGTATCTTCCCAAGAGTATATTGAAAAAATGGCCCGTGAGCAGCTTGGGTTAGTGAAAGCGGATGAAATTGTATATGTTGATCAATCCTTGTCTGATGCTAATTTGCAAGAAGGGGGTAATTAATCATAGTATAGTAAGCAATATATTTGTACCATGATTCACATAATTATGCCCATTGCAAATTAAAGGAGGAATTTTTTCAATATGCCTATTGAGGAAGGTAAGATAGTTGACGGTATAGTTGCCAACATAACCAAATTCGGAGCTTTTGTTCAGTTAGCGGATGGCAAAACCGGTTTGGTTCATATATCAGAAATCGCTGACGCTTATATTAAGGATATCAACAGCTATTTAAAGGAAAAGCAAACAGTTAAAGTAAAGATATTGAATATAGATAAGGACGGTAGAATAAACTTATCTATTAAACAGGCACAAGAGCTTAAGAAGTCTACTAAGCCAATAGAGATAGACTGGCAGCAGGAGTTTAGAAAAGAGCAAAGTGGGAGTTTTGAAGACAGACTTTCCAGATTTCTGAAAGAAAGTGAAGAAAAGCTTCAGGAATTCATGAAAAACCGAGATGCAAAGAGAAGTGGCGGATACAGCCGTAAGCATGATTTTGCACATAGATAATTAAATTGGTATAATATACTGTCAGTTACAGCTGACAGTATTGTTTTTGATTGATATTTTTAACTAATAATAAAGATAAAGGGGATTAATATGAAAAAAATAGCTGCAGTAGATTTAGGCACCAATTCTATTAGATTGATGCTCTGCAAAGTTTGTGATAACAAATTTGTATGGAAATCAAAGGAAGTAATTACTACCAGAATAGGGAAAAATGTTGATAATACAGGGCTTTTGAATGATAAAGCCATAGAAAAAAATATTGAGGCTATAAAATATTTTAAAAAAAAAGCTGAAAACTTTGGGGCGGAGAAAATAATAGTTTTTGCAACCAGTGCAATAAGAGACGCTTTAAATAAGGAATATTTTCTTGAAAAAGTGAAAAGTGAAGTCGGAATTGATATTAAAGTGTTGAATGGAGAAGAAGAAGCAGCAATTGGAATTTTAGGAGCTTCTTATGGATATGATGATGAAAATCTGTTAGTTATCGATGTTGGAGGAGGAAGTACAGAACTTGTACTAGGTTGCAATGACAAAATATTATATTCAACCAGTGTAAATGCAGGAGCGGTAAGAATGACAGAGAAATATATTACATCCAATCCTATACCACAGAAGGATATTGATGCACTGAAAGAAAGTTTAGATGTACTTTTTCATGATGCCATCATGCATCTTAAAGATAGAAAAATCGATAGGGTGATAGCAATAGGAGGGACAGCTACAACAGCAGCCTCTATTTATCACGAATTAAAGGTATATGATTGGGAAAAAGTACATAATACTATACTGGATAAGTGTTTTTTGAATAAAATCTTTGACACTCTGAAAACTATGACGATTAGAGAGAGATACAACATCACAGGTTTGCAGAAAGAAAGAGCGGATATTATACCGGCTGGTATTTTTATTATAAAATATATTATGGATAAATTAAATACAGAGCAGATCGTTATAAGTGAAAGCGATAATTTAGAGGGAATAATAATAAAATATGGAGATATTTTTTAGGTTTAGTTTTCATAAAATTGTTATTGACGATTGTGCATAAAAGATATATAATTATATTTGTCGCTGCTAGATAATTAGAAAGCAGCAAGCCGGAGTGGCGGAACTGGCAGACGCACAGGACTTAAAATCCTGGGGTCTCTAAAAAGACCGTACCGGTTCGATTCCGGTCTCCGGCACCAAATTAATCATCGCGGGGTAGAGCAGTCTGGTAGCTCGTCGGGCTCATAACCCGGAGGTCGTGGGTTCAAATCCCTCCCCCGCAACCAAATATATTTTATATACATGGCGGCGTAGCTCAGTTGGCTAGAGCATTCGGTTCATACCCGAACGGTCATTGGTTCAAATCCGATCGCCGCTACCATTTATTTTTGATAGTTTATAAGGCCCATTGGTCAAGCGGTTAAGACGCCGCCCTCTCACGGCGGCAACGGGGGTTCGAGTCCCCCATGGGTCACCAAAATAGGCTGGTGTAGCTCAATAGGCAGAGCAGCTGACTTGTAATCAGCAGGTTGGCGGTTCGATTCCGTTCACCAGCTCCATTTAAAAAACACTGCAATTGATTGCAGTGTTTTTGTTTTATGAATAAAATGCTAACATATTAATTATAAATTCAACAAAAATATT
>DUSG01000025.1 GCA_012842725.1 Clostridiales bacterium | reverse complement strand
GTTTATTTTGTTCTGGATGCCTTTTGATGCTTTATTCAAAATAGACGGTTTTTTCCTCATCTTCTTTTTCCAATCATGCATTTCCATGGATGCTTTTATATAATACCTGTTCAATATATACACCTGCCTGTGCTGAAACATCGTTTATTTTATTATATATGATTTTGACGAATAATAATTAGATTTGGTTAACAAAGAAGAAAAATATGTAGTATATATGTTATATGTTTGACATTATACTAAAATAATACTGGTAGAAATAGGACATTAGCTGTAAAATACTATTAGCACAAATTTTATACACTTGGAGGTTATAAAAAATGAAGACTAAAATAATACTGATAGGATTGTTGATTTTAACAATGGTGTTTGCTGTAGGTTGCAATAGCAGCACTCCGGAACAAAATCAAGAAACTATCACTGAAGAGCCAAAAAATCTATCGCTTAAAGTTGGACTTATGCCTGCAGTGGATGCGGCTCCCATGCTTATTGCGGAAAGCAAAGGATATTTCAAAGAATTGGGTTTGGATGTGGAGCTTATCATATTTAACAATGCTCAGGACAGGCAAAGCGCCCTTCAGACAGGTTCAATAGATGGAGCCATGACCGATTTAATAGCTGTAGCTACCAATGTAAACGGCGGTTTTGATATAAAGGCTACAACCATAACATCTGGTATGTTTCCGGTTCTGGTTAAGCAAGGTTATGTAGAGAAGAAAGATATTAAAGTAGCCATGATGGAAGTGAGTGTTACTAATTTTCTCATAGATGAATGGCTAGGCAAAGATTACAATATTGAAAAAGTGTTCATAAACGAAATACCTGCTCGTCTGGAAATGATTAAAAGCGGTAATGTAGATATGGGTTTGTTCCCTGAGCCTGTAGCATCTATGGGAGCTTTGGATGGATTGGAAAAGAGAATATATGACCCTAAAGACGGACATTGCCCGGATGTTTTGGCATTTATATCAAAAGCTTTGTCGGAAAAAGCAGAAGCTATAGAATTGTTTCATAAAGCATATGACAAAGCTGTCGAAGATATAAACAAGGATGAAAATATTGCTCGGGAAATATTGATAGAAAAGTTAGCATTGAAGCCTGAAATCAAGGATTCCATGATTCTACCTGAATATACAAAAACATACCTTCCTGATAATGAATATCTCGAAAAAATAATATCATGGGTAGAAGATGTGCTGAAAAAGGATATGAATATTCAACCGGAACAACTTGTCGAAAGGAAGTTCGTCGAATAATGATTCAGATTAAAGGTCTGAACTATTCCTATGGTTCAGATATTGCTTTGTGCAATATAAATCTTGATATTGAAGAAAATACCACCTGCGCCATAATAGGACCTTCAGGATGCGGCAAGACAACTTTGTTGTATTTGTTAGCCGGATTTATTGATTATACTGAGGGTGAGATATATATAAAAAATGAAAAGGTAAAGGGCAGCAGAAAGGAAACAGGGATAATTCTCCAGGATTATAGTCTTTTGCCGTGGAAGACGGTTTGGGATAATGTAGCTTTAGGTTTGAAGGTGCGGGGAATATCAAAGGATGAGATTGAAAAAGAAGTAGATAAAATACTTTATGAGCTGGATATACATGAATTAAAGAAAAAATATCCTGCCCAATTGAGCGGAGGACAGAAGCAGAGGGTTTCAATAGCCAGGACACTGATAATAAAACCGGATTTGCTGCTATTGGACGAGTTCACCTCTGCTTTGGATGCCATGACAAAAGAAAATATACAAAACTTGATTTTGAATATATATAAGAAAAAGCCTGTAACCATTGTATTTGTCACCCACAGCATTGAAGAAGCAGTATTTTTAGGGCAGAAGATAGTGATAATGGAAAAAGCAAAGATTAAAAAGATAATTGACAATCCATATTTTGGAGATGTGGAAATCCGCTCCAAAATCGATTATTACAACATATGCCTTGAAGTACGAAGATGGCTTGGAGAAGGGACAACAAATGAAAACAGTTGAAAAGATTATTAAGAACAGAACTTTATATGGAATCATAATGGTACTTATAATCTGGTATGTTATGCATTTTACCATAAAATCCAATGTAATACCCAGCCCCCATGAAACAGTGAAACGATTTATAGACTTGTTTCCAAATATACTGTCGTTGCACCTTTTGGCGAGCCTGGGTAGGATAATGATGGCCATAGGCGTATCGATAATACTAGGTGTACCTTTGGGGCTTTGGATAGGTATGAATAAAAAAGCTGACAGCATTTTCTCTCCGGTCATCTACATACTATATCCTTTACCCAAGATAGCTTTTTTGCCTATATTCATGATTCTTCTTGGAATAGGGAATAAAGCAAAAGTAACCCTTATAGTTACAATAATCATATTCCAGATGCTAATCGGAGTAAGAGATGGGGTTAAGGAGATTCCAAAAGAACTATATTATTCTGCAATATCCTTGGGAGTTTCCGGAG
>DUSG01000210.1 GCA_012842725.1 Clostridiales bacterium | reverse complement strand
GGTGGATATTTTATGGAGGTAGAAATGAGAAATTTATTGATAGGTAAAAATGTAAAATTAGATGCATTAGAGTCCTGCGATTTGGATATAATGCATCAATGGTTTAATAATGTAGAATTTCTAAGACATTACGATATGATACCGGCCATACCAAAATCTCACAAAGATATGATAAAGCTTCTTGAATATTATGATAGTTCATATGAAAAGATTATATTTGCAGTAAGGTTATTGGATTCCAATAAATTAATAGGAATCGCGGGATTTGACGAAATACAATGGACTAACGGAGTAGCAACTACCTTTATAGGAATAGGAGATACAGAAGCAAGAGGAAAAGGATATGGCAAAGAAGCAATGGAATTGCTCTTGGATTTTGGCTTCAATGAATTGAATTTTTATAGAATACAGTTGAACGTAATCAGCTACAATCATACTGCAATAGCTTTGTATGAAACATTAGGTTTTGTAAAAGAAGGTACATATAGAGAATTTATATACAGAGACGGTAAAAGATATGATTTATTGTTGTATGGAATGCTGAAAAATGAGTATGCTAATAAACATTAGCATACTCATGATAATTTCTCATTTTATCATTTTTTTAATTCTCTCAATGGTATTGCTTCTAAGTTTTGCAATTCTTTCAAAGTCCATGTTTTGGGCATAGAATTTTTCTAAGTTATCGTGTAGTTTTTTTGCTTCTTGAATTCTTTTTATAGCTTCATCTAAAAGGTTTTCGAATATTTTATAAGTATTTATGATAGAAGAGTGATATTTTTCTGTACTATTTATGTCTCTATGTTTTTCTAGGTCTATTATTCTGTCAGCCTTTTTCACCAACTTTTGATCGTTGGAGATAGCCAATGAAAGTTCATTGACCATTATTGTTTCTATTATATTTGGGTCTAATGGCTTATGGAATATCTCTACATCATAACCTTTCATCAGCAAATCAGAAGATAGGGCTTTAAGAAATTCAGTAGCTGCAGTGCAATATTGTGTTTTGATATAGTGGCATCTACATTCTTTTAAGAGGGCATCTTCTATATAATCAACTCTACCGGCTGAATTGATGGAAGAATGGAATAGATGTCTGGGTTTTCCAAGTTTATTTAATGGTTTTACAGGATCTAATACAGTAGATTTATATTCAAGCAGAGTATTATTAAAACCTACCCAGTCATATTGGTCTCCTATAAGAGTTTCCAAATCATCTTGTACTTCTTTAGCTGCTCTAAGGAATCTATATGATGATGCATATAATTTTTTTAATTCTTTATTGTAACTAATTATTGTTTCCCTGTTTTTTTCTATTTTTTCCTTATTCCAATACTCACCAAGATTGATTATTTCATCTACTGCTGCAGGGTATTTTGGATCTGTGGTATGCGGTGCAGTGCCGTCCATAATTGCAACATTCAGCTGGACTATACGAACTCCATCTAATGAATCATTATCGGAAGAACAGTGATGTATCTCTACATCATAACCCATTTTGGCAAACTCATTGGCAACCTTTCTTAGAAATGTCGATTTACCTGTTCCCGGACCACCTTTTAAAATAAATAACTTGTTAGGGGTACCAGGAACAACATATTCATAAAAAGAATGGAAGCCTTTATAGGTGTTAGCACCTAAGAAGAATTTTCTTATATAGCCTGGTTCTTGCATAACATACCTCCATAAAGCTTATACTCTAGTATATTCACATTATTATTATATGTTATTATGTATGGAGCTGGACATTTTAAATATATCTATCGGCGAATTTTTTCTTATGTACATCTTGTTTATTTAT
>DUSG01000209.1 GCA_012842725.1 Clostridiales bacterium | reverse complement strand
TTATTTTATTGAGATCGGAGTTAAGGGGTAAGAAATAAAGGCTGAAGGTATTGATTTCAAAGGATTGAGAGCATAATATATTGATACCTGAATGTTAAAAAAGTAGATATAATTACTATATTATATAATGTAGAACAAAAGTAGACAGTATTGATCAGCGTTTATTACGAATGAACTGGGGATTGTATAAGTGTTGGAGGGCGGAAATGAAAAATCTTATTTTTATAAATGGAACTATGGGAGTAGGAAAAACAGCGACTGGCAAAGAGTTGCAAAAACTATTGCCAAATTGTGCTTTCCTTGATGGTGATTGGTGTTGGGACATGTTACCTTTTATCGTGAATGATGAAACAAAAAAGATGGTTGTAGATAATATTAGTTATCTCTTAAATAATTTTATTTCGTGTTCAGTGTTTGAAAATATTGTTTTTTGTTGGGTAATGCATGAACAAGGCATTATTGATAATATATTGTATAGGCTGGATAAATATAATTGCAAATTATATGAGTTTTCTCTAGTGTGTTCAGAACAAACGTTAATTTCAAGAATAAAAAAGGATATAGAACTGGGAAGAAGGACTGAAGATGTTATTGAAAGAAGTATATCAAGATTAAAAAGCTATTTTGAAATGGACACAGTGAAAATTGATGTAAGCAAGATTTCTGCTAAAGAAGCAGCAAAAATAATATTTGAGTACATTATACATAGTAATTGAAAGCTTAAAACTTCTGGACATGGGATAAAAGGGAAACAGGGGGTTTTAATATGAACTATAATGTAAGAATAGCAACTCCGGAAGATATACCTTTTATTACAAAAATATATAATGAAGGCATTGAAGATAGGATAGCTACGCTTGAAACAGAATTAAAAACTGAAAAATATATGCTTGATTGGCTGAACAGCAGAAGTGAAAAGCATAAGGTATTGGTAATAGAAGATGAGAGCAATACAGTTCACGGGTGGGCTTCACTGAATGTTTTCAATTCAAGATGTTGTTATTCCGGAGTGGCAGATATATCAATATATATTTCAAGAGCTATGCGTGGTAAGGGTTTAGGTAAGCTGCTTCTTAAATCACTGATACAAACGGCTAAAGATGAAGGTTTCCACAAGCTTGTTCTAAGCACATTCAAGACCAATGAAGCGGGAAAAAGACTATACAAATCTCTTGAATTTAGAGAGGTTGGAACTTATGAAAGACATGGTATCCTGGATGGTAAATGGATTGATATAACAATAATGGAACTGATACTAGTCGATTAGTTTATTGGAAACGGAAGAGTAGATATATGGTAATAGATTAAGAAAAAAGATTATTTTATACAATCCCGCAATAGATTCAGAAAGAATTTCTGTTCTATTGCGGGATTTTTTTCTGCATCAAGGTGACTCAAAAATTGGTTGGGTAAAAAAATCAAAAATGGATGGGTACAGGGAATACGTCAATTGTTAATATAATCAATGTAATATCATTGAACAGGAGGAAAATTTATGAAAATCAGTGATTTCAAGCTTGAATGCTATTTTGAAAAGTATGAATTTACAGCACCTTATTTATTGACTCAATCCGATTGCGAATCCATGACCACGAAAGAATTATTATCATTGGAGCCCGGCGCTGAAGAAGCATATTTGAATCAATGGTTGGGTTATACAGAAACTTGGGGAGATCCAGAGCTGAGACAAATAATTGCTTCGTTGTATAAAAACATGACTGCTGAGGATGTACTGGTTTTCCATGGAGCTCAGGAGGCTATTTTTGGATACATGAATGTGATGCTTGACGAAGGAGATCACATGATTGCCATGTATCCCAACTATCAGTCTGCCTATGAAATTGCAAAATCAATTCCAAATTGTGAATTGTCCTTATGGCATATAAGGGATGACGGCCAAAAGTGGGTTATAGATTTTGATGAACTTGAAGCATTGATAAAGCCCAACACTAAAGTCATTGCCGTTAATTCTCCCAACAATCCTACAGGTTATACTTTTACAAATGAAGAAATAAAGAAGTTATGTGAAATCTGCAGAAAACATGATATTTACCTTTTCTCCGACGAGGTCTATAAAGGCTTGGAATTGGACGGAGAGAAGAGAGATTGGATGGCTGACCATTATGAAAAATGCGCGTCATTAGGAGTAATGTCTAAGGCATATGGCCTTGCAGGGCTCAGGGTGGGCTGGCTGGTATCAAAAGACCACGAGATGTTAAAAAAAGTTGTTAAATTTAAACACTATATGAGCATTTGCGATTCAGCTCCGGCTGAATTTCTGGCTAAAGTTGCCCTTAGACACAGTGATGAATTATTGGAGAGAAGCAAGAATATCATCAGAAACAATATTAAAATAGCGGATGAATTTTTTGATAAATATCCATATTTGTTTGAGAAAAAACCGATAACTTGCGGACCCGTTGCATATCATAAGTTGTTGATCGACATGCCTATCAAAGAATTCTGCCAACTGGCGGTTGATAAAAAAGGAGTCTTATTGTTGCCTTCCTATATTTATGAAATGGATGGGCAATATTTCAGAATGGGATATGGCCGCAAAAATATGCCGGAATGCCTGGCTAAATTTGAAGAGTTCTTGATAGAAGAAAAATTTGTAAAGTAATTTAAATGCGACATATAAGCCTATATGTTTGGCTTATTTGTCGCATTTACTCATCAGGAGGTAGGTATGAAAACATTATTGCTGAGTTCAAAGGATGTAAAAGAAGCATTATCGATGAAAGAGGTTATCAGTGCCGTTGAGGATGGCTACATTGCATATAACAAAGGAAAGGTGCAGCAGCCGTATATAGTATCCATAGAAATACCGGCAAATAATGGAGAAACGGATATAAAATCATGCTATAATGAATTAAATGAGACTATATCCGTCAAAATTGCTTCCGGATTTTATGACAACGGGAAAATAAATGATCTTCCGACGATGATAGGCACCATATTGTTGTATGACGGGAGAACCGGCGCTCCTTTATGCATTATGGACGGTAGCTTGATAACCGGAATAAGAACAGGAGCGGCAGGAGCCATTTCATCTAAATTGCTTGCGAGGAAAAATTCAAGGAATGTAGCGGTATTCGGAGCCGGTGGACAGGCAAGGATGCAGATTTATACTCTGTGTGAAGTGATGGATATAAAGGAAGTGAGAGTCCATAGCAGGAATAAGGAAGAATTGACTAAATATAAGCAGGATATTGAAGAAAATACTAATGCAAAAGTTATTATATGTGATACGGTAAAAGAGACTATGGAAGGTGCAGATATTGCCATATCCACTACTCCGTCAAAGAAATATTATATTGATAAAACCTTGGTGAAACCGGGCATGCACATTGTAGCGGTAGGTGCGGATATGCCCGGCAAGAATGAATGGGACCCTGAGGTGTTTAGAGAAGCCAAGATTGTATGCGACAGCATCGCTCAATGCATCAGCAGAGGCGAGACCAGAAACGCCATTGTTGCCGGGGTAATAAAAGAAAACGATATTTATGCAGAGATAGGCCAGCTCCTGGCAGGTGAAAAGCCATTAAGAGAGAATGATGATGAAGTCACTATTTTTGATATTACCGGAATGGGAGTTCAGGATAATGTTACCGCGGTGATGGTTTATGAACTGGCAAAGAAAAAGGGCTTAGGAGAATATTTCGAGTTTATTTGATGAGAAGAGGTGAGGAAAGTGAAATTTTATATAGTTGATGCTTTTTCAAATCAAATATTCGGAGGAAATCCTGCCGGAATTGTGCTGATAGGTGAGAAGGAGGATTTCCCCAGTGAGGAAATAATGCAAAAGACAGCTGCTGAGCTTAGATATTCAGAAACTGCCTTTGTAAAAAAAGTGGGAGAGAAAGAATTTCATACTAGATACTTTACTCCCACATCTGAGGTGGATCTTTGCGGGCATGCCACCATCGGTGTTTTTTCGGTGCTATTAAATGAAGGTATTGTAAAAACAGGAGAGAAATATATCAATAATACGTTAGCAGGAGCTTTGAATATTGAAGTGGGTGAAAATGTCATTTTTATGGACATGGGAGAGCCTAAGGAGATTTTTAAAATCTGTGAAGAAGAAGAGTTAAAAGAGTTATATGAGATTATGGGATTATCCCATGAAGGTCAAGGTATATTCAATGATAGAAAGCTGCTTCCCCAGGCAATTTCCACAGGTTTGCCTGATATAATGCTTCCCGTAAGAGATGAGGAACAGTTAAATGCTATTTCGCCTGATTTCAAAGCCCTTGCAAGGCTTTCTGAACGATATAAAGTCGTAGGGGTACATGCTTTTACATTGAATACGGCGGATGGAAACATCCATTGCAGAAATTTTGCTCCTCTTTACGGTATCGATGAAGAAGCGGCAACAGGTACATCCAACGGTGCGTTGACTTATTATCTTCATTTGAACAACATCATCGGTAATAACAGTATAAATCAATTTATACAAGGAGAAGCCATGGGACGACCTTCAAGAATCATGAGTAAGCTTTCAGTAAATGAAGGGAAAGTAAAGATACAAATTGGTGGAAGCGCTGTGATTCTTGCGTTCGGAAATATAAATATTTGATTAGGAGTAAGCAGTATGGCAGACAAATCAAAAGAAAAAAAGACCGTTGTCATCGACTGGGTTCCGGACAAAAATAGCAAAGTACCTATGTATAAACAAATAGTCAATTACATAAGTTCAAAGATATCAAGCGGTGATTGGACTATTGGCAGCATATTGCCGCCACAACGTGAATTAGCGAAGATATTTGGTGTCAATAGGAGCACTGTTGTTGCGGCTTTGGAGGAACTTGAATCTTTCGGGATTCTGAAAGGTGAAACGGGGAAAGGTACCACAGTTATAAGCAATACATGGTCTCTTCTGTTTTCGTCTACTACTCCTGATTGGGGAAGATATATACATTTAGGGATATTTAAAGAAAATGTGCCTACAATCCAGGCTATCAATAAGATGGAATTCGAGAAAGGTATCATTAGATTAGGGACAGGCGAATTATCACCCGAGTTCTATCCTGCAAAGATGGTGAATGATATCTTCATGAAATTATCTCGCTCCATTACATCCTTAAACTATTTAGAACCCTTAGGATTATTGGAATTGAGGGAAATTTTGTGTCTAAGGCTTAAGGAGAAAGGTATCCAATGCAAACCTTCTAACATATTGATTACATCCGGTTCCTTGCAGGCTTTGCAATTGATTTCAGTTTGCATGCTTAAACAGGGATCTTTGGTATATTGCGAAGCCCCTTCATATATAAAATCGCTGCAGGTCTTTCAATCAATGGGGATGAAACTCCTGGGCGTCAATATGGATAGTGAAGGGATTCAGTACTGGAATATTGGAACGGAAAGGAAATATGGGGAAGATGCACTGCTATATACAATCCCTTCCTTTCATAACCCAACTGGTATTGTAATGTCTGCAGCCAGACGGAAAGAATTATTTAAATTTTGCAGTGACAACAGGCTGCCTATAATCGAAGATGATGCTTATGGGGACATCTGGATAGATGAAGAGCCGCCCAGACCGTTAAAAAGCATGGATGAAAACGGGATGATCATCTACTTGGGGACTATATCAAAGGTTTTGGCACCGGGACTCAGAATAGGCTGGTTAGTAGGATCAGAAGCTGTAGTAGAGCGTTTAGGCGATGTAAAAATGCAGGTTGATTACGGGGCAAGCTCCGTCTCTCAATGGATATTAAAAGAGATATTATTAAATAACTACTTTGATCAATATTTGGATGAAGTCCGCAGAGCGTTGAAATCACGAAGAAATTTGATGATTGAAGCCCTTGAAAAATATTTCAGCGACCTTGCTGTTTGGAATGTTCCTAAAGGTGGATTTTATATCTGGCTTAAATTGAAGAAAGAGATAGCCATGGAAAAACTTTTCCATTTAGCATTGAAAGAAGGAATGCTATTGAACCCAGGCAGTATTTATGATTTTAAGAAAAACAACGCGCTTCGTCTGTCATACTCATATATCTATGAGAAAGATATTATGTCCAGCATCCATAAATTATCCCGTATAGTTGGTTTGTTAACAAAAGAAAAACAGCAGCAATCTAAATAATTGAAATTTATAAAGTATTATAACCTTAAGGTTTGTATAGGAGGTATCTCCTTGGATAGAAACGTTGCATGGTATATGGAAAAGAAGATTGAAAGAACAATAGAGGGTTTAAGAAAACGCAACATGGAAGGATATTTTGTCAATGATGAAGCAGAATTGATAGAATTGCTGAAAAAGCTTATTCCGGAAAACTCTGTAGTAGGTGTTGGGGATTCCATGACCCTTTTTGAAACAGGAGTGATAGATTTTCTCCGCGAAGGCAACTATATTTTTCTTGATAAATATAGAGAAGGCATAACAAGTGAAGAAAAGAGAGAGATTTACATAAAGAATTTTTCTGCCGATACCTTCATATGCAGCACAAATGCTTTAACGGAAAGCGGTGAATTGTATAATATTGACGGCAATGGAAGCAGAGTCGCACCTATGTTATATGGACCTAAGCAGGTTATTTTGGTTGCAGGTTTTAATAAAATAGTTGGAGATATTGAGGAAGCGGAAAGAAGAGTCAGACAATATTCTGCACCAATAGATGCAAAAAGATTGGGTAAGGATACACCCTGCACTTCTTTAGGTTACTGTATAGACTGCAAAAGTCCAAATAGAATATGCAATGATTTTGTTATCATCAGAGGCCAATTTGTCAAAGGCAGAATAAAAGTGATTATTGTTAATAAACAACTGGGGTATTAACCTCTCTCAATTTCCAAGCGAAACAGTAATCCCGTAGCAAATGTAAAAAATCTTAGATTGCTGCGGGATTTTTTGTTATTTATTATTATCTAATCTATATGTACCAAAATGATAATTACTAAGATAAAAATCATTTCCATGATAGTATGTAAGTATTAAAAAGAAACAAATTATGTTATATTAAGGTCATAATAGTAAGGAGTTTAGCAGTAGAATGCTAAAGGATGTTAAGCATTGTTAATGTACTATGGTAAAGAAGGTGGTTTACATGAACAAAAAGTATACAGAAGTGAATTCTAAGTTTATTGATAAATGGGTGGATGAAGGCTGGGAATGGGGACAACCTATCAGCCATGAGGTTTTCGAAAAAGCAAAGAATAATGATTGGTTCGTGCTGCTGACACCTACAAAACCCGTTCCGAAAGAATGGTTTTGTGAAATGAAAGGTGCTGAAATATTAGGTCTGGCATCTGGCGGAGGTCAGCAAATGCCTATATTCGCTGCATTAGGTGCAAAGTGTACGGTAATGGATTATTCAGAAAAGCAATTGCTTAAAGAGAAAGAAGTTGCGGAAAGAGAAAACTATGAGATAAAGCTAGTGAGGGCAGACATGACAGAACCTTTTCCCTTTGAGGATGAATCTTTCGATTTGATTTTTCATCCGGTTTCTAATTGTTTTATCGAGGATGTTTACCACGTTTGGAAAGAATGTTACAGGGTATTGAAAAAAGGCGGAATCTTGTTGGCCGGATTTGATAACGGCATCAATTATGTTTTTGATGATGAAGAAAAAACGGTAATACGCAAACTGCCGTTTAATCCATTGAAAGATAAGCAATTGTACGAAGAGTCAATAAAAAATGATTGGGGAATTCAGTTTTCACATACCATCGAAGAACAAATTGGAGGACAGTTAAAAGCAGGTTTTATACTTACAGATATATACCAAGATACAAATAGCACAGGCAGACTTCATGAATTCAACATCCCTACTTTTTATGCCACAAGAGCGATAAAGATTTAGGAGGAGCACATGAATAACGATAGAAACATCGAGCGCTATAAAAGGTTTTATATAGATATGAATTTTGAGAGGGCAGAGCTGTTTGAAGCATTAAAAAAGGAGTATGGCTGCAATACGGTTTTATATCCTGGCTGCTCCATACATATAACACCTTCTTTTTATTTTCAGCATGTAGTGTATGTAGATATCAGTGAGGAAGCCAAGAAATTCTTTGATGATATTCATGGTATTTTAGATTATATAAACAGCAATAAGACATACAAGCAGTCTGCTTATGTTCAGTTTATTCATGGGGATTATACGAAGCCGATTCCCATAAGAGAGGGAAATTATGATTTGCTGATTGCCTTATATGCCGGCGAGATTACTCATTTCTGTAAGAAATATGTAAAGCCGGGTGGAATTATATTGACCAACAATCATCAGAATGATGCAGAAGAGTTTTTGAAGGATTCATCAATAACTTTAGACAGTCTGATTTACAGAAGAGGAAAGAAATATGTGATAGAGAAGGATATTAATCAGGATTTTGAAAATATTCTTAAAAGGTATAGCAAAAAGAAGAAAGATATGAGAAATACCAATAAAGGAGTGGAATATGTAGACAATCAATGCTATTTTGTATTGAAAAAGAATAGGTAGACAGGAGGAGATACAGTGAGTACCGTAAAAGTAGAAGTCGTAGAGTACAACAGAGATTGGCCGGCGCTATTTGAAGAAGAGGTTGAAAAAATTAGAAATATCCTTGGAGACGAATTAATCGAGATTCACCATATCGGAAGTACTTCAGTTGAACATCTAAAGGCTAAACCAATCATTGATATTATGCCGGTAGTGAAAGATATTGAAAAAGTAGACAATTACAATGAAGAATTTATAAAACTGGGTTATGAGCCAAAAGGCGAATATGGTATACCCGGCAGAAGGTTTTTTAGAAAGGGAGGCACTATTAGGACTCACCATGTCCATATATTCGATATAAATAATACAAATGAAATTGTAAGGCATTTGGCAGTGCGGGATTATTTGAGGACCCATCCGCAGGATGCATATGAATATGGAGAGTTGAAGAGCAAATTAGCAGCTTTGTATCCGTGGGATATTGAAGCTTACTGCAACGGCAAGGATGCTTTTGTAAAAGAACTGGAAAGAAAGGCATTGGAATGGTATTTATCTGCTAAGAAATAAAGTCATTGATCAAAAAGCATATACCGACAGCAAAAGTTAGACGAAAACTTTTCTGCAGATATCTATTGGTATGGGAAAAGTGAAAATACTGAGGTGATTACTGTGCCGGTGGAAAATATAAAGTAAAATACTAAAACTGCCCCATAGATATATTCTATGGGGTATAGTAGTATATGCGGAAAAAGGAATTTTATCAATCTATATAGAATTTAAGATATTGAAGTTCAATCTTGAGGTGGATGAAAAAGTTGATCAGCATAGATACAAAAATCCTGTTTGAAATCATAACCAAAAATATAGATGTGGGGATAGCCATAATAGATAAGGACGGGTATTTGGTATATTACAATAAAGCCATGGGTGAAATAGAAGGCTTTGACAGCGACGAGGTGCTAAACAAGCACATATTTGACTTGTTCCCGTCCGTTGATATGAAAAACAGTTCCCTTTTCCGCTGTTTAAAGACAGGCAAGCCTATCTATAACGATTTGCAGAGCTATATCAATAAAAAAGGGAAAAAGATTTTTTCAATTATAACAAATATACCTATTATTGAAGACGGCGAAATACAAGGCGTGGTGGAATTTGCGGAAAATATTAATAAAATAGACAAGCTGTATAAATCCGTCAATGACTGGCTCAATTATCCTAAACTAAATAATCTGGAAAGCAATGTAGATAACATAAACTGCTATAATTTTGATGATTTTAAAACCTGCGACAAATCCCTTTTGAATCTGATTGAAAAAGTAAAAAGGATAGCATCTTATGATTCCAATGTGTTGATATATGGTGAAACAGGTACAGGGAAGGAGATATTTGCCCAGAGCATACATAATGCAAGCAAGAGGAAGAATAAACCCTTTATTGCACAAAACTGTGCGGCAATTCCTGATAATCTTTTGGAGTCTATTCTCTTCGGTACGGAAAAAGGAAGCTTCACCGGAGCTATAACCAAAGAAGGACTTTTCGAGCAGGCAAACGGAGGTACTTTGCTTCTGGATGAGTTGAATACCCTTCCTGCCTACCTCCAGGCAAAGCTGTTGAGAGTACTTCAGGAAGGATATATAAGAAGGGTTGGAGGAAATGAATTAAGAAAGATTGATGTAAGAGTTATCGCTACAGTCAACGAAGATCCTTTGGAACTCATTAAGACTCAAAGACTCAGGCAGGACTTATTCTTCAGATTAAGTACCTTATATATCCGAATACCGCCTTTAAGAGAGAGAAAAGAAGATATATTTTTCCTTACGGATTATTTTATAGATAAATACAGTTCCATGTTTAAAATACCCGTTCCAAAACTGTCCAAAGAGCTGTTGAACTTTTTTGAGACTTACGAATGGAAAGGCAACGTTCGAGAACTAATCAATGTCATAGAATATATAATGATGACGGCGGAAGGAGAAGAAGAAATAAAGATAAAACATCTTCCTGCATACTTACTGGACTATATAAACAGAAAAGATA
>DUSG01000208.1 GCA_012842725.1 Clostridiales bacterium | reverse complement strand
TTCTTTAATCCTTCTCTGATTATTGCTTGAGCTAATAGAGTTGCAGTTGTAGTACCGTCTCCTGCTACATCATTGGTCTTTGTAGCAACTTCTTTTACTAACTGAGCACCCATGTTTTCAAATGGATCTTCCAATTCAATTTCCTTAGCGATTGTCACACCGTCATTGGTAATAAGGGGAGAACCAAATTTCTTGTCTAATACAACATTTCTTCCCTTAGGTCCTAATGTTATCTTAACTGTATCAGCTAACTTATTAACTCCTCTTTCTAAAGCTCTTCTCGCTTCTTCACTGAACAAAATCTGTTTTGCCATCTGTTTACCCTCCTTATTATTCTACTATTGCTAATACGTCGTTCTGTCTGAGGATCAAATATTCTTCCCCATCAATCTTAACTTCTGTGCCGGCATATTTGGAGTAAATAACTACATCTCCCTCTTTTAATTCAAGTGGTACTCTTTTGCCGTCAACCAATTCACCGGAACCTACAGCCAATACCTTGCCCTGCATAGGTTTCTCTTTTGCAGTACCTGGTAATACTATCCCGCTCTTAGTAGTTTCTTCGTTTTCCAAAACTTTAACAACGATTCTGTCTCCAAGTGGTTTTATTTTCATATATAACCCTCCTTAAGTTTTTTTTACGGACCTGGTATGTAATTTTTTGATTATTAGCACTCGCTTAAGATGAGTGCTAATCACAATATAATAATAAATAAAGGTTCAAAACTGCGCAAATTACTAATTTGCCATTTTATTGGATTTTTTGGCCGTTTTTTATTAATACTTCAAATTATCTCTCTATTGCATTATTTTTCTTAAAATACATACTATTTTCTCTGTTAACAAAACAATAAGAAAGACTTCCATCAAAAACATTTAAACAACAAGGAAGCCTTTCCCTGAGCCCATTGCACATAGTTAATATTAAGAAATATTATAGTTTTCCACAGGCTATATAAGAAAGGTTTTAGTAAGCCTTTTTATTGTAACCATTACATTATTTTTCATACATCCTCGGCAAAATATTTGGCATATATCCTTTCAATCTCCTGGGCAGCATCATTTCTGAATCCCTCATATTTTTCTATCAATCTCCTGGCCTCTTGAGTCAGTTTGGAACCTCCTCCTTTAGCCCCTCCTATTTCCCTTTCAAGAAGCTTTACGTTTAACTCTCTTTCAGCATTTTTAAGTATATTCAATGCTTTGGAATAGGCCATCCCCATTTCACTTGCAGCTTTATTGAGAGAACCTAATCGGTCTACCAGAATTAAAAGTCTATAAGGTCCCTGTCCGAATACCTTGTTACCATCATCGCTTTTTATCCATAGACTATATCCAACTTTCATGCATTTAACCTCACCATCACGTATTTTTCTCTATGCCTTATTATATCAATTTTACCATATATCCTAGAAAAAATTTTCTTTAAAAATATACTATCTACTTCACTTATATCAAATTCAGCCAATATTTTACCATCTTCAAGGAATATTATCCTGTCACAATAATTGAGAGCATAGTTGGGATCATGCAGGGTTATAATGCCTCCACGCTTCTCTTTCTTAATCAATTCCCTTATTTTTGTAAGCACCATATGTTTGTTGTTGTAGTCCAAGGCACTGTCAGGTTCGTCAAAAAGCATTATTTCCGCATTCTGCATAAGACTTCTGCATATCATTACCAATTGCTTTTGTCCTTCACTCAGATGCAGGAAATTATCATAGGCATATCTCTCTATACCTATCTTTTTCAGAATATCATATGCTTGCTTCTTATGGCTTTTACTTGGTGAATTGAATATACCCAGATATGGTGTTATCCCCATCAAAACCACATCCAAAACAAGAGTATTGTATACGATACTGTTCCTCTGGGGCATGTAACTGATATGCCTTGCCCGTTCTTTTTCATTCATATCATAACTGCGCTTTCCTTTTATATAGCATTTACCTGATATGGGTTTCAGAAGACCGCTTATTGTCTTTAAAAGAGTGGTTTTCCCGGTACCATTAAGACCTAAAAGCGCCACCAGTTCTCCTTCTTTCAATGAAAAGCTTATATCCTCCAATATTACCTTGTCTCCATAACCGGCTTTTAAATTCTCCACTCTCATTATCTCCATAATAATCCTCCTAATGACGGCTCATGAGATATGCCAGAAACGGGGCTCCGATAAAAGTAGTTAGAATGCTTATGGGCAGTTCGCTCACGCTTATGCTCCTTACCAGACAATCTGCCACAGTAAGAATTATAGCTCCTATAAACCCGCTTAATATAACAGCGGTAAAATCATTTCTCTTCCTTATTATCCTGGCTATATGGGGCGCTATAAGCCCTATAAAACTTATAAGACCGGTTATACATATTATGCTGGCTACAATCATCGTAGAGCATATAATAACTGCCCAACGAGTTAACTCAACCTTTACACCTAAGCTTTTGGCTTCTTCATCATTGAGAGACAATATATTGATTTGCCATCTCAACAAAACAATTCCAACAATACCGATTAAAAACAGGGGAAACATTGCCACAACTTTAGAATCAGTAACAGATGCAAAACTACCCATAGCCCAGAATTCCATTGCTGCCAGTTCTTTCTCGGGGTCTGCTACATATTTCATCAGCATTATGATTCCCTGAGCTATAGAACCAATTACCAATCCTGAGAGGACAAAGGCTATAACTCCTTTATCCTTTGCTATCTTCGTAAGGTTTAAAGCAGCAAATACTGCTGCTACACCACCTAAAAATGCACTCATTGCTATGGTCAGGGTGTCACCTGAAAAGAAAACTATTGCTATAGCTGCTCCAAGATTAGCTCCCGATGCCACACCAATTATATCTGGACTGGCCAGTGGGTTTTTAAATATAATCTGATATACGCTACCAGAAACACTCAGCCCGATTCCAGCAATAATTACCATTATGGTTCTGGGAAGGCGGAGAGTATAAAAGACAGTTTTTGCCGTATCATTTATTTCTCCGCCTGTTACAATATTTAAAATATCTCTTAAAGTTATAGGGTATTTGCCTGTAACTATAGACAGAAATATTATCGCTACAAACAATACCGCTATTATCACATACTTCCCGTATTCTCTATCTTGTAAACCCTGGGTCACATCAACATTCTTCATTATCTGGTCAAATCCTCTTTATTTATTTCTATATCATAGAACTCTCTGTAAAACTCTGCTGCTTCGTCCTGGAATTTTTCATATGGATATTTGTCTTCATGTAAAATGCTTGAAAGCCACATAGTACCCAGAATACTGGATGGTACAGGTGAATCCCATGCTTCGAAAGCATCGGGCATAGTATATACATCTCCGTTTTTTATGGCAGTGATGGATTTCAGTTTTTCATCATTTAAAATATCTTCTTTGGAGTAGACAGCAGAAGGTACGATTATAATCACTTCAGGATTATAGTTAAGAAGCTGCTCATAGGAAATAACTGCCCAATATGTGTCATCTATATCGGAAGTAACATTAAAGCCTCCTGCATCTTCTATCATGTAATTCTGGAACATATTCTTTGATGGTGTTGAAAGGAAGTCGCTGTTTCCTCCCATATAAACCCTTTTCTTTTCGGCATCTGCCACCATTTGTTTTATTTCTGCAAGCTTGCTGTCGTAATAGGATTTCAGTCTTTCTCCTCTTTCATCCGTTCCGGTTGCTTTGCTTATCATGTCAATGGTTTCCTTCAGCAGGTTCATACTTTCCGGATTAACTGCGATTACGTTTATCCCTAACTTTTCAAGGTTCTCTACAGCTTCTTTCAATCTTATGGGTAATATCACCAAATCCGGTTCCAATGAAGCGCATCCTTCCAAATCAAAATTCTTAGCGCTACCTACATCGGGAAGATTTAAGAATTGAGGAGCCGCTAGTGAATAAATAGGTCTTTTGTCTGCTCCGGTTTCGATACCAACCACATTATCTTCCAAGCCTAAAGCTATCAGCAGGGAAGTGGTTATGTAATAACCGCTGACGATCCTCTGGGGTTTTTCTTTAAACACCACTTCTCTTCCAAGATGATCAGTTATTACTACTTCGGTGCTTTCCTCTGCTACCGGTCCACTATCTTTCTCTTCATTCTCAATGGCAGGATTATTTTTAGAACAACCGATTAAAGAAAAAAGTAAAGAGATAACCAGCAAAAATCCTATTGTTCTTTTTATAGCATTTGATGTAAACATGCAACCACCTCTTCGTCATAGTCGTTATATTTTTAGTAATATAACGCTTTAATTATATATTATCACTCTTTCGAAAAAATTCAAGTTAATTCGATTACTTTGTTGAACCCTACATTGTTTTCCAGTATAATTAAACAAAATAACCGATATTTAACATAAGGAGGGATTTAAATGTCCTTAAAGGAAATTTTGGCTAAATCAAAGAAGGAAAAGAAAAAAGCTAAAGCTGTAGATACAGCAAAGAAAGTTGGAGTGGGATTGGGCATAGGGGCTGCTATAGGTGCTGCTGCAGGTATACTGTTTGCACCAAAGTCCGGAGAAGAGACCAGAAAGGATATTGCAAACGCTGCTAAAAATGCAGCTGAAACTATGAAAAAGAATGTTGAAGAAGCGGGCGAAAAGATAACTAAAATTGTAGAAGAAGGAAAGGAAAGAATAGCAAATATCAGAAGCAGTAAAGAGGAGATAAAAGAAGGAAAAGAGGAAGCTGCATCTGCCGAAGAAAAATGCTGTGATGATTCCCAATGTTGTTCTGAAGAATGCTGTGAAGAAAGCGATACTAAAGAGGAGGTTTAATTATGATCTCCTATAGAGATTTGGCTTTTGCCATACTGTTCGTGATGGCGGTGGCATTGGGCATATACTTGTTTATTGTACTTAATCATCTGTCTCATTTATTAAAAAGATTAAGAGAATTATCAGACAAGTATAGTTCTCATATAGAAAAGACCATAGACAGGTTGCCTTCCATAGCTGCCAACATCGATGAAGCGGCGAAAAACATGAAACAGGGAATAGAAAAGGCTGCTGCCACGGTAGATACCGTTGGAGATACCATCTCTGAAACGGTTGCCGCTGTAAATACAGGAACTCAGGAAGTTGTTGAATATGTAAAGATCATCGCAGATATTATAAAAGTATTGATAAATACTTTTGGGAAAAAACAATAGTTTTTGAAAAAAAAATTACACATAATATATGTTTTAATAATACTAATAATAAATAAAAATAATACTCTAAGCAGAGTATTATTTTTTTCAGTTTATACTATATAAACACATCAATCTATCTTTAGATTTCTTACGATATAGTCTACTGCCTGTGCGAGATAATCTCTATCCAACTTTTCTACCTCGCCTTTATCGCAGGCTTCTGCAAGAACGGGGTCAATTGGCATTCTACCAAATACTTCTATATCAAGGGTTTTTGCTATATCTTCAATATGGCTTTTCCCAAATACTTCTATCTTCTCGCTGCAGTGAGGGCATTTCACATAGCTCATATTTTCCACTATACCAAGAACAGGCACTCTCATTTTTTTTGCCATATTATAAGCCTTTCTGACAATCATGTGAACCAAATCCTGAGGAGTTGTAACAACTATTATCCCATCCAAGGGTATCGTTTGGAATACAGTCAATACCACATCACTGGTTCCTGGAGGCATATCTATGAACAGATAGTCTATATCTCCCCAAATCACATCATTCCAAAACTGTTTTACAACACTTGATACAAGAGGACCTCTCCATATCACCGGTGCATTTTCATCATCCAGTAGTAGGTTGATGGACATAATCTTAATATCGTTTTGAGTTTTTTCCGGCAAAATGCCTTCTTCTGAGGCCAACGCTCTGTTGCTTACGCCGAACATCTTAGGAATTGACGGCCCAGTTATATCCGCATCCAGGATTCCAACTTTATAACCCTTTTTTCTTGTAAGAACTGCTAGTGAAGAGGTCACCAGGGATTTTCCGACTCCACCTTTTCCGCTGACAATTCCAATAACTTTTTTTATGGCTCTTTTTTCGTTGTTATGACTCATTTTAGTCATCTCCTAACTAAATATCATGATTGTCAAATATATTATTTGTGACTTTCTTAGGTAATATCCGCACTGCCCATGTGATTATTAACTATATTTTTGCTTCGTGCTTCGGACAACGAGATATTTGTTGCGCAGCTTTGGGTGTTCCTAATCCGTCCTGACTCGTGATTCGGGTTTCGGATTTCGCTGGTGCTTTTGGGTCTTGATACATGTTGCGTGCTAAGTACATTGAGTATTCCTTTTGAGTCTTCTTCCCAGTGGTCCGGAGACCGTCGACTGGCGACTGGAGACTGAACTCATAGTTCTTAGTTCTTAGCTCATAGCTCATAGTTCTTAGCTCTATCATATAAACAACATTAAAATTATAGGCAAAAATATACCCGGAAGCATATTGCCTACTCGAACCTTCTTTATATCCAAAACTGACAAAGCAAGTCCAATTAGTAGCACTCCTCCTACGGC
>DUSG01000207.1 GCA_012842725.1 Clostridiales bacterium | reverse complement strand
CTGCAAAAATAATATGGACATTCATGGAGAAACTATAGATATTAAAAGGCATATTTAAAATCATAAAAATGAATTTAAGTATAAGCTATGTAACTTGCTGATACCTTATTGTTACATAGCTTATATTTTTCTATATATGGTTTTTACTTATAAATTTCATACAGCTATTATCATTCAGCTATTATCATTTCATAATACCTCATTTTACTTCTAAATATAATCTTACTGCACTTTGCAGATTTTTCTTGAGAAAGGTCTTTTAATTTTTGGATAAAGGTGTTATAATAAATACGAACATATGTTCGATATGGTGGATATCTTAGGAAAATATAATATCCATGAGGATAAGCGGTGATATTATGGCTGCAAAAAGGACAATTATGCATATAGATGTAAACTCTGCTTATCTTTCCTGGCAGGCTGTATATGATTTGCAAAAGGGAGCTGATGTGGACTTAAGGCAGATACCTTCCGTGGTTGGAGGTTCTCATGAGGATAGAAAGGGCATAGTCCTTGCAAAGAGCATACCTGCCAAAGCCTTTGGAATACAGACAGGAGAAGTTATATGGCAGGCTAAGCAGAAATGTCCTGACCTTGTGGTGGTGCCGCCAAATTACGAGCTTTATATGAAGGCCAGCAATGCATTGTTTTCTCTTATAAAGGATTATTCTCCCAAGGTGCAGCGCTTTTCTGTAGATGAGATGTTTTTGGATTATACAGGCATGGAATACTTTTTTGGTGAGCCCATTGAGGCTGCTTATAAGATAAAAGAGAGAGTTAAGAAGGAATTGGGCTTTACAATAAATATAGGTATAGGAGAGAATAAACTTACTGCCAAGATTGCAAGTGATTTTAAAAAGCCGGATATGGTACATACTCTTTATCAGCGTGAAATTCCTACAAAAATGTGGCCTTTACCTGTAGAGGATTTGTTTATGGTAGGAAGAAAAACTAAGAAAAAATTGAATGAAATGAATATAAAAACCATAGGAGATTTGGCCAATACAGACGTAAAATTTTTATACAGTAGGTTCAAATCTTTTGGATATCTTTTGTGGCGGTATGCCAACGGTATAGAGAATTCACCGGTATCAGGGGACAGAATAATGAATATAAAAGGTATAGGAAACAGCACTACCATAAAGTTTGATGTAGAGGATAAGGAAACGGCATTTAAGGTGCTTCTTTCCCTCACCGAGTCTGTGGCTATGCGGCTTAGAGCTGCAAAGGCTTGCTGTAGTGTGGTTTCCGTGGAAATAAAAACTTCTCAGTTAAATTCTTATTCTCATCAGCGAAAACTTTTTGCACCTACATGTATAACCGATGAAATATATACCGTAGCCGCTGAACTTTTTGAAGAGTGCTGGAAAGGAGAGAAAATAAGGCATTTGGGGGTAAGAGTCAGCCAACTTTCCGGAGATGATTTTGTTCAGGGAACTTTTTTTGATGATGTAAACAGGGAAAAAAAAGAGGCACTGGATTGTGCTATAGATTATATAAGGCTGAAATATGGGAAACATTCCATAATACGTGGGGTTTTTGTAGATAGGGAAATTTCTCCGGTTTCCGGAGGGGTAGGCGAAGATGATTATGCCATGATGAGCAGCATATTGTAATTATTATATGCAAAATATTTATGCGAGGAGTGAGGGCGGTGAAACTGATGAGAAAGCCGATAGAAGTTATAGCCTGGTTTGATTTTCAAGGCAATGCTGTTCCTATACGATTTAGATATGAGGATGAGAATCAGGAGCTACGTGTAGTAAAGGTAGATAAAATAATAAAAAAAGACATAAATAAATTCGCAGGCAATTCTATGTTGGAATATACCTGCGAAACCTGTGACAATGGTATAGT
>DUSG01000206.1 GCA_012842725.1 Clostridiales bacterium | reverse complement strand
TTTTCTACCGATACATCTTTAAATGGGACTGATATCAGTGGTGAATTATGGTTTACAGAGGCTATGAAAGGAAATAGATACATTTCCAATTCCTTTATAGATGAAAAACTGAAACTCCCTGTGTTTACCATATCCATTCCAATCGTGGATTATACATTCAAACCGGCAGGAGTTATAAGCGCGCAGGTAGGATTCGATTATATCCAGTCCATATGTCAGGAAATAAAGATAGGTGAGACAGGTTATACATATATTGTGGACAAGAATGGTGTTGTACTTGCCCATCCCAGATATAAAGAGATGGTTATGAACAAGTATAATGCTGTAACTAACATGATAAAAGGTGCAATTAACGTTGTTAAAGGGCAAAGCGGAACGGAAGAATACACAAACAGCGAAGGCAAAGTGGTAATAGGTACCTATGACATCATACCTGCTACAGGCTGGGGAATAATCAGCGAAATAGAGTTATGGGAAGCATTAAAGCCTATAGAGGAAGTTAAAGTAAAATATGCTACAACTGCGATAGGATTTTTTGTAGTAGCAGCTATAGCCAGCTATTTGCTAGCTACAATGATTACCAGACCACTTTTGGCGATGTCTAAGGTGGCAGGAGAATTTCAGAGAGGGGTATTATCAAATAGAATAAAAGTTAAATCAAACGACGAGATAGGAGTGCTGCAAAGAGCTTTCAATGAAATGGCAGATTCGCTGGTGGCAATATTGGCAGAAGTAAATAAAGCAGTAGGGGAAGTGAATGAATTTTCCCGAGAACTAAGTGAAGCAGCCAATATGAGTGCTGCTTCAATAGAAGAGATATCTGCCATAGTGGCGAATGTGGCAGAGGGAGCCTCAACCCAGCTTGATGCTATTCAGGAGACCAACAGTATTGCTAATGAGGTAGCTTTGTCGGTGGAAAATGTTTCTAATATATCCAAAAATGTTGCCGATTCTGCCAAAGAAGCAGCTCAAAAAGCTCAGGAAGGCTCAGAGAATATTAAATTAGTAAATGAGAGGATGGGAATAATCAAGTCCAATGTGGAAAATTCTGCTGCTTTGGTGGAAAGACTGGGTAACAAGTCTTCACAAGTAAGCAGTATTGTAAAAATTATAAGAGAGATTGCAGAGAATACAAATATGCTGGCTCTCAATGCGGCTATAGAAGCAGCAAGGGCAGGGGAGGCAGGAAGAGGATTTGCTGTGGTGGCTGACGAGGTGAGAAAACTTGCAGACCAAACCAAGGAAGCCTCTATGGATATAGAAAAAGTCATAAATGAAATTCAGAAAGAAACCTTGGACACAGTGGAGGCCATGAATGAAGGACTTAAGGATGTAGAGCAAAGTGTAGAAGCTATAGAAAATACCAACGCAGCCTTTAACAAAATCATCTCTATGATAAAGAGTGTATCAGAGAAAATAATACAAGTGTCAGAATCTGTTTATCAATTGAAGGATGAGATGGAAAAGATAAATGTTTCATTGGAGAAGGTAAGCCAGGTATCCATGGCTACATCTGATGGAACTCAGAATATTCTGGCAGGAACAGAAGAACAGGCATCTGCTCTTCAGCAGATAAATGAATCTGCTGCCCGACTTAATCAGATGGCAGAAAATCTCCAGGGAACCATAGGAAAATTCAAGCTGTAAGAAAAATAGTCGTGTATAAATCTTATACACGACTATTATTTTTTGTTACTTTTACTCCCTCATTTGATGCTTCAACAATCTTTAATGCCCAATTCCCTTTTATATTTTTTAAATGTTCCTCCATGTCGGCTTCAAAATCTTTTTCATCCATTGGCAATATAGCTATGATGGTAGGGCCTGCTCCGCTCAGGAAGCTGGCTAAAGCATCTAGGGATTGAGTTTTATCAATTATCTCATCAAATCCCGGTACCAGGTTTTTTCTATAAGGCTGATGCAGTTTATCTTTGCAAGCATATTTCAACAGTTCTCCGTCACCTGTTATCATAGCAGCTGTAAATAGGGAAGCTCTGCTGATGTTGAATACTCCGTCTGCAAGTGATATTTCCTTGGGCAGAACTTTTCTGGCTTCCACTGTAGGTAATGTATATTCAGGATACATTACCGCATATTTGAAACCTTTATGAGCTTCTTTACGGAAATATACTACCTTTTTGCCTTCCCTGATAGAAACTGTAAAGCCTCCTAAGAAAGCTGGCACTATATTGTCCGGATGACCTTCAATTTCGGTTCCAATTTCAATCAACTCATCCAGGGACATTTTGGCACCTGATAAAATATTTCCAGCCATACAACCGGCAGCAATACATGCAGCGCTGCTTCCCAAACCTCTGCATATCGGTATGTTGATTTCCTGCTCTATCTTGATGGGCGGCATTGTTTTACCTGAAAGGTCAAATATTCTTTTGGCAGCTTGATATATCATATTGTTTTTATCGAAAAAGTCCATATCTGATTCAATAAATCTCACTTTATTTTCTATATCCAAAGCCAATCCAAGGCAGTCAAAGCCAGGTCCAAGATTGGCAGTAGTTGCTTTTACAGAAATTTCTAACACATAATCACCGCCTTAAGAAAGTACATCCATCAAATCATCTATATTAGGAGAAATATGTTTCAAATCCAATTTTACATCCATCGCTGTATCCGGGTCTTTCAATCCGTTGCCTGTCAATATGCATACTACGGTTTTACCTGAAATGTCGTTGGATTTAGCATATTTAATCAGTCCTGCCAAACTTGCACAGGAAGCAGGTTCTGCAAATATACCTTCTCTGGTGGCTAAAAGTCTGTAAGCTTCTAATATTTCATCATCCGTAACCTTGTCTATCGCTCCTTTTGATTCCTTCAGGGCTGTATTGGCCTTATCCCAGGATGCAGGATTTCCTATTCTTATTGCAGTGGCTATGGTTTCCGGATTCTCTATAATTCTTCCTTCTACTATTGGGGCAGCACCTGCAGCCTGAACTCCCATCATCTTTGGCAGGGTGTCTATTACATTGTTTTCATAATATTCCTTATATCCTTTCCAGTAGGCAGATATGTTTCCCGCATTTCCTACAGGCATGAACTGATAATCAGGAGCTTTTCCCAAGTCATCACAGATTTCGAAGGCTCCTGTCTTTTGACCTTCCAACCTGTAAGGGTTAATTGAATTCACTATGGTGACAGAAAATCTTTCAGCTGCTTTTTTAACCAGATTCAACGCTTCATCGAAATTACCCTTTATCTGTATTATATCGGCTCCATAAACAATAGCCTGCGCCAGTTTTCCCATAGCAACTTTTCCTTCAGGGATAAGTACGATGCATCTGAGACCTGCTCTTGCAGCATAGGCTGCTGCTGAAGCTGATGTATTTCCGGTAGAAGCACATATAACGCTTTTGGAGCCATCATTGACAGCTTTTGTAATTGCTGCAGTCATGCCTCTGTCTTTGAAAGAGCCTGTAGGATTGGCACCTTCATATTTAAAATATAGATTGCAGTTACCTGTAACATCTTTTAAATTGCGTGATTCTATCAAAGGTGTGTTACCTTCATTTAGAGTTATAATGTTTTCGCAGTAAATATCCTTCAGATAATCTTTATATTTTTCAATAAGTCCTTTATACATCTTTATCCCCCTATTCCATAGCTATTATTTCAACTTTCTTGCAGCCTTTTTGTTCAGACAGAGACTTTATCAATTCATCAGGGGATGCCTCCATGTATTTTGTATCTATGGTAATAGTAAGAGAAGCAACATCAAAAACAGGAATGTTCTGATTGATGGTAAGTATATTTCCTTTCATATCTGCAATGACATTTATTATATCTGAAAGAACCCCTGGTTCATGTTTCAATAACATAAACAGGTTGATGATTCTGCCTCTTTCCTGAGCACTGTATTCGAAAACACTGTCTTTGTATTTATAAAAAGTACTGCGGCTTAATGAAACCATTTCACAAGCCTGCTGTATTGTAGCAGCTTCTCCTTTTTTAAGCAATCTCTTGACTTCTATAACCTTTTCAAATACATCTGGTAGTACATTGGATTGGATTATGATCATTTTATTTTCCGGCATAAAAAAACCACCTTTCTGTACGCATATAAAATACATTTGTATTTGATACCAACATATTCTAACACAAATTTAACAAATTAGCAACCTGCACCAGAC
>DUSG01000205.1 GCA_012842725.1 Clostridiales bacterium | reverse complement strand
GGATTTTCCCATGGTAAGAAGATAGACCGCTTCAATTATATTTGTTTTTCCCTGGGCATTATCTCCATAGAATATGTTCAGGCCCGGGTGCAATTCTATGTATTGTTCTCCGTAATTCCTGAAATTTAACAAAAAAATACTTTCTATATTCAATAAAAGCACTCCCTGACCGTTAGACTATCTTAAACTTCTTTCCCTCAAATTCAACTTCGTCATTAACCCTCAACTTTTTTCCCCTTGATGTTTCTACAACTCCGTTAACCAGTACTTTTCCGTCTTTAATCAGATGCTTTGCTTCTCCTCCGGTTTTAACCAAACCTGCAAATTTAAGAAACTGATCCAGTTTAATATATTCCGTACTTATTTTTATTTCAATCAAAACATTCACCTTCTTTTATCTTCTGCGTACCGGTAAAACCAAATATAGAAAATCCTGATCCTTTAATGGTTTTATAATACTTGGGCTTACGCTGGTGGTAAACTCCACGGTTACTTCTTCGTTATTGATAACTTTCAAAGCATCCATTAAATATCTGGGGTTAAATGCTATTTCAATATCTTCTCCGGTCTTTGAAATATTGATTTCTTCATGAACGTCTCCATACTCACTGTTTGATTTAATATTCATTACATCATCGAATATTTCCAGCTTTATGCTGTTATTGGATTCCCTTGCAAACAAAGCTGCCCTGTCACATGCATCCATAAAATTATTTTTGTTTATTACTATCTTAGTCTTGTATTCTGACGGAATAAGCTGTTTATAATTTATAAATTCTCCTTCAAGAAGCCTTGAGACAACGGTGGTATTTCCTATATGGAACAACACCTGATTCCTTGATACAAATATGCTGACGGGATCTTCGCTGTCATCTAATATTTTTGCTATTTCTACCAGGGTTTTACCCGGTATTACCGCTTTAAAACTTTGATCGTTCAGAGCTTTGGCAACTCTTACCGCCATTCTGAATCCGTCTAAGGCTACCATGGTTATATTGCTTCCGTCCACTTCCATCAGTACACCGGTCAGTATAGGTCTTATTTCATCATTAGAAACGGCCACAATTGTCTGTTTTATCATTTCTTTAAGAGTTGAATTTGTTAAACTCAAACCCATCTCTCTGTCTACATTAGGTAATTCGGGAAATTCTTCCGTAGGCAATGACAATATTTTAGCCTGAGAATGTTCACTTTTTATGTAAACAAAATTGTCCTTAGTTTCCAATTCTATATCTGAATCAGGTAATTTTCTGACTATTTCTCCGATTATTTTAGATGAAACAACTGTATTTCCTGGTTCTATAACATCTACATCTATTGTAGTTTCTATACCCATTTCAAGATCAGTTGAAGTTAATGTAAGTTTTCCATTTTTTGCCTGAAAAAGAATACCTTCCAAAATAGGAAGCGTTGTTTTTGAAGGAACAGATTTTTGGACTATATTTATACTTTCTAATAAATCAGATCTATTTGTTATTATTCTCATTTGTGGATAACCCCCATTATTCGTTTTTTATTAAATAAGTTAAATAATATTTTTTAGTAATAGTAATAGAGCCTGTTAATTTGTTAAAATATAAGAAAAAAAGCTATATTACAGCATTACAATTGTTGATATTTTGTTGAAAATTCAAGAATTATAAGTGTATTTTTTAAAAGACAATGTAATATAAATATAAATATCTACATTATATTACCAGCTTATCAACAACTTATTAAGAGTTTTCAATTTTCTTTATGATTTCATTGACTACGTTTTTTAATTCAGGGTCTATTTCCATATCAGAAGCTATTTTATCGCATGCATGCAGTATTGTTGTATGATCCCTTCCGAATTCTTCACCTATTTTGGGAAGAGACATGTCCGTCAATTCTCTGCAGAGATACATGGCTATCTGTCTTGGATATACTATTGATTTTGTTCTCTTTTTTGCGTTAAAGTCTTCTATTCTAATATTGAAAAATTCCGCTACTTTTTCTTTTATAAGGTTTGCGGTTATATATTTTGGTTTTGTATTGGAAATTATATCTTTCAAAGCTTCAACAGCCAATTCTTCATTTATTTCCCTATTGGTCAATGAGGAATATGCAACTATTCTTATTAAAGCGCCTTCCAGTTCTCTTATATTGGATAATATTTTTTTAGCGATATAAACCAAAACTTCGTCAGGTATTACAAGGTTCTCAAGTTTGGCTTTTTTCTTTAGAATTGCTATTCTTGTTTCCAGATCCGGAGGTTGAATATCTGCTATTAATCCCCATTCAAATCTGGACCTTAGCCTGTCCTCTAAAGTAGGAATCTCCTTTGGTGGCCTATCGCTTGAAATAATTATCTGTTTATTTGCTTCGTATAAAGAATTGAAGGTATGGAAAAATTCTTCCTGGGTTCTTTCTTTACCTGCAATAAATTGAATATCGTCAATCAGAAGTATGTCTACGTTTCTGTATTTGTTTCTAAATTCAATGTTTCTGTCGTCTCTTATTGAGTTTATCAGTTCATTTGTAAATGTTTCCGAAGATACGTAAACGACTTTTGCTTTTTTGTTCTGATTTAGAATATAGTGACCTATAGCATGCATAAGATGAGTCTTCCCTAATCCCACTCCTCCATATATAAACAAAGGGTTATATGCTTTTGCGGGCGATTCAGCTACTGCAACGGAAGCTGCATGAGCTAATCTGTTACTATTTCCTACTACAAAAGTGTCAAAAGTGTATCTGGGATTTAAAGAAGTGTTTGATGTTTCTTCTCCTTCTTTTTTTTCTTTGATGGTATTGTAGTTTTCAATATCTATATCAGTTTTGTTAAGTGTAAATTTAATATCCATATACCTGGAGGTAACTTGTTTTAGAGCATTTTTTATAAGTGTAGCATATCTTGTTTCTATGATACCTTTTGTAAAATCATCGGGGACATAAAATAATATGAAGTCGTCTTTTATCATCAGAGGGGTTATGGATTTAAGCCATGTATTAAAACTTACTTCTGTTAACTCGACTTTAATGATATCCAGGGTTTTTTCCCATATTTCATTTTTCTGAGGGTTCATTTTAATCCTCCTTACGATACAAACTAAAAGTATATATTAAAGTTGTTTATTTTATTGTGAATAAAATATGGATATTTTGTTAATATAAAATAATAGAATTATTTGTCCACAAATTGAACAAAAAAATATTCACATTTTGCACTGGTAAAAAATAATTGATTTCATTAAATTATTGACCATAATTATAAAATTAATACACAAAACATATGAGTTATACACAAATTTATACACAAATTGTGCATAATGGGATAAAATTTGAGAAAAATAACAAGTTATACACAGCTGTAAACTAATATTAACAGATTAAGAAGCAGAATTCAATTAGATTTCAAAAGTTATCCACAGCAAAAAAACGTATATTCTTTATTCATTTGTGCTACATAGGATTTATTTTATATTTCTTGTATATTTCTTGACAGTGTATATTAATATATATATAATTTTAGTGTATGGTGGCATATTATGCTTTGTGCGTGCTCATATAATCGTGGCTATAGGGGGTGTAGCAATGAAAAGGACATATCAACCTAAAACTAAACAACGCAAAAAAGTTCATGGTTTTAGAGCAAGAATGAGAACTTTGAGTGGTAGACAAGTTCTACAAAGAAGGAGAAGAAAAGGTAGAAAGAGATTAACAGTATAAGGCCGCTTATTGTGGCCTTTTTCTCTACGTACCTCGGTATGGAGGATAAATATGAAAGACTCCGAAAAAATCAAGAAGAATTTTTTGTTTAAAAAAGTATATTCTCAAGGCAGGTATTATGCAGAAAGCTGTTTGGTTCTTTATGTTTTAAAGAATGATGAAGATATAAATAAAGTAGGTTTTTCTGTCAGTAAAACTATTGGAAAAAGCGTTAAAAGGAATCGTGTTAAAAGGTTGATGAGAGAAAACTACAGGCAACTTAGTGACAAAATTAAAAAAGGATATCTTATGGTTTTTGCAGCAAGAAAGAAAAGCAGTGAAGCAGATTATTATGATATTCAGAGAGAAATGATTAATGCTTTGAGAAGAGCCAGATTGTTGAAGGAAGATGTTAAAAAGTGAAATATCTGATTATTTTTTTTATAAAATTGTACCAGATAGTTATATCTCCCATCAGCCCAGGCAAGTGCCGTTTTACTCCCAGCTGTTCAAATTATACAATTGAAGCAATAAGAAAATACGGGAGTATAAGGGGAATTATTATGGGAATAAAGAGAATAATGAGATGTAATCCTTTTAATCCGGGTGGGTATGATCCGGTACCATAAATGTGTTAATATTTATATAAAAGTTCTGAATTTTATTAATAGTTAATTATAATAATGAAAGCCTATTGGAAACCTTAGATTAATTAATAGGGGGAGATTTTTTGTTTGATATTATTTCAAGACCTTTCGGTGCCTTATTGAGGATAATATTTGATTTTACGGGCAATTATGGCTATGCCATAATATTGTTCACAATTTTTACCAGAATACTGTTGCTGCCAATAAATATTAAGCAAACCCAATCAACAAAGAAAATGAATGAGTTAAACCCAAAAATAAAAGAGATACAGACAAAGTATAAGAATAATCCGGAAAAGATGAATCAAGAACTGATGAAACTATATAAAGAACATAATTATAACCCGGCTGCCGGTTGTTTGCCTGCTCTTATACAGCTTCCTATTATTATAGCATTGTTTGGCGTTTTACAAAACCCGACTAAATTTGTATTTACTCCCGAAGAATTCGATGCAATAGCCAAAGGTTTCTTGTGGCTTGCTGATTTGGGTAAGCCTGACCAATTATATATACTTCCTGTTTTATCAGCAGTTACAACATATTTGCAAACCGCGATGCTTTCCGCTAAAGGAAACGTAGATCCTTCCATGAAAACCATGAATATTGTATTGCCTTTGATGATTGGCTATTTTACATTGAAATTCCCTTCAGGTATTGCTTTATATTGGGTAGTTGGTAATATTTTTACCATAATTCAACAATATATAATGAAAGGTAATGCTGCGCTAGGCAGTAAGGGAGGAGAAAAATAGATGAGGTGCGTTGAGAAATCGGCAAAAACAGTAGAAGAGGCCGTAGAACTGGCATTGAAAGAGCTGAATACAACTAAGGATAATGTTGATGTGGTAATTTTGGAGCAGCCTAGCAAAGGTTTATTTGGATTAATTGGAGGAAGACAGGCAAGGGTTAAAGTATGTCTTAAGGATAAAGAAATAATTGAAGAGATAAAAGAGCTGATAAAAAAAGGCAGCGAAGAAGATAAAAAAGAAGAGGATAAAAAAAAAGAAAGGGAAGTTGCTTACAGATTTTTAAAAGATGTGCTTGATGCCATGGGTATAAAGGCGGATATTAAGATTAAGTATACAGAGGCAGGTCTCTATATAAATCTTATAGGACCAAGGATGGGAATGGTAATAGGCAAAAGAGGTCAAACATTAGATGCTTTGCAATATCTCACAAGCCTGGTTATCAATAAAGACAGAGGAAAGGACGAGTATATCAGGATTATTTTAGATACAGAAAACTATAGGAAAAAGAGGGAAGAAACTCTGGTTAGGCTTGCCAATCGTATGGCGGAAAAAGTTGTCAAGTCAAGAAAGAAAGTCGAATTGGAGCCGATGAATCCCTATGAAAGAAGGATAATACATTCTGCATTACAAAATCACCCCGGAGTATTTACATATAGTGAAGGGGAAGAACCAAATAGAAAGGTTATTATCGTTTGCAAGTAACCCAGTATGAAAATACTGGGTTTATCATATTACATTGAGGTGATATAATGCTGGATGATACCATTGCAGCTGTTGGGACTGCACCAGGAGAAGCGGGAATAGGTATAGTAAGAATAAGCGGTAGAAAGTCTCAGGAAATATTAGGAAAGATATTTAGAGGTAAAAAAGCAAAGAATGTTAATGAAATGCATTCCAGATACATGTATTATGGATTTATATATGATGATGAAGAAAATAAAGTAGACGAAGTTCTTGCTGTTATTATGAG
>DUSG01000204.1 GCA_012842725.1 Clostridiales bacterium | reverse complement strand
GTAGAATGTCCAGGCCACCATGCAATCCATACGCTTTTCTTCAATTTATGTTGATTATTCTTAAGTACTCTTGCTATTTCCAGCATGGTAGCATTACCTAAGGCATTATCTCCTATTCCCTTGTGCCATGAATCCAAATGTCCGTGAAGCAAAAGAAATTTTTCAGGATTTTTATATCCAAGTATCTTGGCTAAAACCAAGGGACATTTTTTCCATCCGTCTTCAAGAACGGTTCTTAATGCTACCCTTACCTTGCTATGTTTCAACTTCTCAATTAACTTTTTTCCATCTGAGTTTCTCACAGATACGACAGGTATCCTGTTGATATTTGGCAAGTCCTCATATCCCGGACTGCCCCATACAGACGTGCAAATGCATTCATGTATGTTTTCTCCAGGTTGGATAAAAATAGCTGCAACACCTTTTTTATTTATGATATCGTTCACCTTATCAGGTGAAGGAATACCTTCACAGATTACAATTTTGTCTTTAGGATCATTTTCAAATTGGAGTTTATATTCAAACTCATCAGTAGCATAAGGAGGACCATAGCTTGATGCATAAACCAATTCTCCATCTACCCATTTGTCACCTGTAGACATTGAATAGGAAGGAGTCTTAACTTTAATTTCTTCATTTTCTCCGATCACCTTCAATTCTGCTCTAATAGGAGTACTTAGATAAATTTCCGGCCATAATATATCGTAATCTATCCCATAGCTGGCCAGTCTCGCAGCAATATAATAAGCAGCCTCCTTTTCATCTTCACTGCCTGACTGGCGTATCAGAGTACTGAATTTATATAAAAGTTTTTCTGGTTCACTAAAGTTTACCTCATTAAGAATGGATATTTCTTCTTGAGTAAGCATAAAATCCTCCTATCCAGTGTTTATTTCACATAATAAAAATAACATGTTGTGTCAGTTGACCTCTAATCAAACCAACACAACAAAATATATTCTCTATTATACCCAGATTTCCTTTAAAGCCCTTATGATATTTCCGCCAAGAACTTTTTCAATATCTTCGTCTGAATAGTTATGCTTAACAAGCCATCTTACTATATTTATAGAGGCTTCTGTGGGATTTTCCATTCCCTTTACATATTCAACTTCTTCAAATTCTCCTGAACCTTCACGACTACTCTTAATTGAAAGATTTGCGGCAAATGCATGATGAAGCCCTACATGGTCTCCGTATAAAGTATCCGGTCCAAAGGCAACATGATCTATTCCAACCAAGTCCTTTATGTATTCAAAATGTTCCATAAAGGATTCGATGGAATGACTTGGATTATTAACGGTAAGTGTTGTATGCGGAGCGGCTTCTATACCTATAACACCACCCTTGTCAGCACATGCTTTTAACACATCGTCGGGCTTTAATCTTCTGCTGTTCCAGAGAGCTCTTGCACCACAGTGGGATAGGAATATCGGTTTAGAGCTGGCTTTTATTACATCCATAGTGGTTTTATCTCCTACATGAGAACAATCTATAGCCATACCGACTTTATTCATTCTCTCAACAACCTTGTGTCCAAAAGCTGTAAGTCCGCCGTCATTCTTTTCCTTCAATCCTGAACCCAATGCGTTGGATTCACTGTATGTTATACCCATCATTCTTACACCAAAACCATACAGTATATCAACACGATCAACTTCATTTTCCAGCATTGCAGCCCCTTCAATAACCGGAACCAAAGCAATTTTCCCTTCTTTATGTGCTCTTATCATATCATCTACTTTCTCACAACGGATCACCATGCTTTGATGAGCAAGATCACATAACCTCATTCCCAGATCATGAAGTACATCGTTCCATTTCCATCCGTTTTTCGATGTAATAGTGCATACTCCATCCATCATGTTATCAAAGACAACATCCAAATACGATTTTGACAATGCTTCATAGTCAAGAGGCTGCCTTCCTTCTCTAATATATTCCGGCAATTGGCTTAAATCTTCCGGAAATAATACAGGATGGTCATGCAATGATATGAATATATATTTCTCGGCAATTTCCTTAACGCGCCTTTCCTGTTCTTCATTCAAAGGTATATAATATTCCTCTACCCTTCCTACTCCTTTGGGATATTTAAAGCCCTTATAATCCACATCCTTTTCCAGATATTGATATGCAACGTAACCGTCATATTTTTTATTTAAACCCATAATTACTACCTCCTATCCTTAATACCACACCTCTTTTAATACTCTTATTATGTTTTTACCTAACACTTTAGCTAT
>DUSG01000203.1 GCA_012842725.1 Clostridiales bacterium | reverse complement strand
TTAAAAAGTAATGTCAGTGGACCGTGTTCCCCGATGGCGCCGGAAAATGGTATGTTTGCCATTATTGCACCAAATCCAATAGGTAAAAGCAGCATAGGTTCATATTCTTTAGAAATGGCCAAGTAAATAAGTATAGAAGCGATAATGAACATAATAATATTCCCCATGGTTAAGGCTTTTAAACCGGCAGTTAAATCTGACATTTAATGCATCTCCTTTAAGTCTAAATGTGATTGCAAATTGGTCTTAATTGTGATTACAAAAATTTTGTAATACTTATTTGTTTTTTTGAATAATTTCCTTCATATTTTTTTAAATATGCAAGATTTCCTTCTTGTTAATTTTAGCATATTTCCAACTAAAAATATATAATTGAATATGTTTATTTTTTATCAAATTACTTTATTTCGACTTTCTTTATAATAATTTCTCTAATTTAATCTGCAAAACAAAAAAGATAAACTCTTGACAAAGTATTATACTATGTCAAGAGTTTATCGATTTATCAGAAATATTATAGCTTTTTAGCTTTTAAAACCTCTTCTCTTTCTTTCAACAAATACGATATTGTAAACAAACTTTCGCTTAAATGAACATTCTCAACTACTATATCGTCAGGAACATTTATATCAGAAGGCGCAAAATTCCAAATAGCCTTTATCCCAGCCCTTGCCAGAGTTTCTGCCACCTTTTGACACTGGCTCTTGGGAGTACATATGATTCCTATATCTATTCCATTATCTCTTACAAAGCTCTCCAGCTCTTCTACATCCCGTACTTCAATATCGTTTATCTTTAACCCAATAAGTTTAGGATTTATATCGAACAAAGCCTGAGGTACGAAACCACTCTTTGCAAAGAAACTATAATTAGCAATGGCCTGACCAAGATTACCGGCACCTATGATAACAGTTTTATAAATCCTATCAAGACCTAATATGCTGCTGATATTTTGATACAGGTCATCCACATTATAACCATAGCCTTGTTGACCAAATCCGCCAAAACAGTTTAAATCCTGTCTGATCTGAGAAGCGGTAAAACCTGTAATTCTACTTAACTCTTGAGAAGATACCCTCTTAACCTCATTCTTCTTCAATTCCCCAAGATATCTATGATACTTTGGTAATCTTCTGACAACCGCCATTGATATACTGCTAAACCTTTCCACAACATCACTCCCATTCAAAAGGATATAGAGAATAAACAATATTAAAACTTGTTATATAAATTTGTTAATATTTTATTATAAGTCATTTTAAAAGTCAATTATTCAACTAAAATATTTTGTAAGCAAAGTATATTTTTTGTACAGAAACTATTTTTTTTGTAATATTTATATCTTTATAATTTTCTGCTAAAATTGACTATAGTATTCATATAAGCCTTATAGGAGGTAAAAATGGTTATTTTATCAGCAAAAGAAATACAGAAATCCTATGGCGCAGATATAATCATAAAAGATGCTTCCTTCTCTCTGCAGGAAAAAGATAAAGTGGGAGTAGTAGGTGTCAATGGAGCCGGTAAATCCACTTTGTTTAAGATAATAGCAGGTGTAGAAGATAAAGACAAAGGCGAATTATATATCGGCAAAAACATAAATATAGGATATATGTCTCAATTTCTTGAATTCAGTGCGGATAGAGCTTTGTGGGATGAAATGTTAATGGCTTTTAGCAATCTAAGAGAAATAGAAAAAAGAATGAAGGAACTGGAAAAAGAGATAAGCAGTTTAAACACCGAAAGAGAAAAAGACAGGATAAATTCCCTGATGATGACCTACTCAAAATTACAGCAGGAATATGAAAACAATGAAGGCTTCGCTTATGAAAGCAAAATCCGCGGGGTATTAAAAGGACTTGGATTCTCACCTCAGGATTACGATAAAAAGATTTCTCAATTCAGCGGCGGTCAGAAAACACGAATTGCATTAGCAAAAGTATTATTAGAAAAAAGCGATTTGCTGCTTCTGGACGAACCTACAAATTATCTGGATATAGAAGCGGTAGAATGGTTGGAAGGATTTCTAAAGGATTATAAAGGTGCTTTGATGATCATATCCCACGATAGATATCTGCTGGATGCCGTCACCAACAGAACCTTTGAAATAGAAAACGGAAAACTTACTGAATATGAAGGTAATTACACTTACTATGTTGCTAAGAAGAAAGAACTTAGAGAACAGCAGATGAAGGAATATGAAAACCAGCAAAAAGAAATTGAAAGACAAAAGGCCATCATAGCCAGATACAGACAGTATAACAGGGAAAAGAGTATTAGGCAGGCTGAAAGCAGAGAAAAAATGTTGGAAAAAATGGAAGTAATCGAAAAACCTGAAGCTTTGCCAAAGAAAGCGCATTTTAAATTTGAACCGAAAGTAAAAAGCGGAAAAGATGTCATCAAACTATATAATATTTCCAAGTCTTATGACAGACCTTTGTTCAAAAATCTAAGTTTTGAGATAAAAAAAGGTGAAAAAATAGCTCTGTTAGGTCCTAATGGCATAGGCAAAACCACTTTGCTTAAAATCATTGCCGGAAAACTGAAACCTGATGAAGGAAGCATAGCTTATGGAACATCAGTATTTCCTGCCTATTATGAACAGGAACAGGAAAGCCTGGATATAAACAAAATGGTAATAGATGAAGTCTGGGATGCTTATCCTGAACTCAATCAGACTGATATTAGAAACGCACTGGCGGCATTTTTGTTCCAAGGTGAAGATGTCTTCAAGGAAATATCCGTGCTGAGTGGAGGAGAAAAGAGCAGAATTTCTCTCTTGAAACTGATGCTTTCAAAATCCAACTTTCTCCTTCTAGACGAGCCTACAAACCATCTTGACATGGCATCAAAGGAAGTGCTTGAAGAAGCCTTATGTAACTATACCGGTACTGTTCTTTTCGTTTCTCACGACAGGTATTTCATCAATAAAGTGGCAAATAAGGTGATAGAACTTACTCCTGAAGGGTTAAATGTGTATCATGGAGGATATGATTTCTATCTCAAAAAAAGAGATTTGTTCAGGAATTTTACAGATGATAACAAAGGAAAGACAAAAGATACTGACAGCATGAAAAATGAGTGGCTAAAACTAAAAGAAGAAAGGGCAAAGGAAAGAAAGCAGCAAAAAAGATTGGAAAGCATAGAAACGGAAATTGAAGAAGCAGAAAAAAGAATAAAAGAAATAGATTCTCTTATGGAACAACCTGATATTTACACAGACCATATAAAATGTTATGAGTTAAACCAGGAAAAGGAAGCATTACAGCGCAAAATAGATGAATTGTACGACGAATGGGCCTCCCTGCAATAGGAGGCCTATTTTTTCGTCTTCTCTAAATTCTTTCTTGAATTGTTCACATGTTCCATTATCAGTTTCTCGGCCAATGCCCCGTCCCTATTCTTAAAAGCTTCCAATATTGCTTTATGTTCCTCTAAAGCAGCTTGCAATCGTCCGGGAACCTTTAGGGAAGAATGTCTGGCCCATTGTATATATACCTGAAGATTTTTTAATATAATTTTTAGATATTTGCTGCTGGCTGCAGTGAATATGACCTCATGAAACTGGGTATTAAGCTTTGCTACCTGATCAGCGTCTCCCTTCTCCGTATAAAATTCCATGAGGCTGTATATTTCCTCCAGCTGCTTTAATTCATCAGAAGAAATTTTTTCTGCTGCCCATAAAGCGGCCAAGCCTTCCATTCTTTCCCTTATTGCATATATATGATTTATGTCTTCTTTGGTAATGCCTACAACAAATACACCTCTGTTAGGAATGCTCTCCACCAGACCATCCAGCTCCAATTGTCGCAATACTTCCCTGATGGGAGTTCTACTGACCCCAAATTCCTTTGCCAGTTTTTGTTCCACCAGGCTTTGTCCTCTTTCATATTTCTCATCCAGTATGTCCTGCCTTAATTTTTCATATATCTGGTTTCTAGTGAAGTATTCCATCTCATCACCTTCTAAAGATTATCTATCACAGCCTTAGTCATATCCATGGTGGAATATGAACCTCCCAAATCTCTGGTTACATATTTTCCTTCTCTTATGACGCGTTTCACACTATTATAAATCCTGTCGGCAGCTTCTTTTTCTCCTATATGATTCAGAAGCATTACTCCACATAATATTGCAGCTGTTGGGTTCGCTATGCCTTTTCCCGCCAAATCAGGCGCAGTTCCATGGGTAGGTTCAAATACGGCTGCTTCTACTCCTATATTAACACCGGGCACCAAGCCAAGTCCACCTACCAATCCTGCGCACATCTCAGAAAGCAAATCTCCATAAAGATTTGGCAATACTATGACATCAAATTCTTCGGGATTCATTACCATTTTCATGAAAAGATTCTCAATAATCATTTCTTGATATTCTATATCCGGATATTTGCTTGCTATACTTCTCACACTGGATAAAAACAATCCGTCACTAAGTTTCATTACGTTTGCCTTATGCCCGCAGGTGACCTTTCTTCTTTTTTCCCTTAAGGCATAATTAAATGCCATAGAAGCTATTCTTTCAGATGCATCCCTTGTTATAAGCTTTATTGATTCCGCAGCATCCTTTCCTACCATGTGTTCTATACCCATATATAAGTCCTCTGTATTTTCTCTGAAGATTACCAAATCTATGTCTTTGTATTTTGTATTAACACCTTCTATGGTTTTAATAGGTCTAATATTAGCATAGAGATTCAGTCTCTGTCTCAGGCTTATGTTGGCACTTCTGAAACCTTTAGCTATTTCAGTGGTGCTGGGTCCCTTCAAAGCTATTCTGTTAGTTTCAATAGAACTGACAGTATCTTCAGGTAAAGGATTATTATATTTTGCCATGGCGCTTTGTCCTATCAGCTTCTCTTCCCAAGAAATTTTAACTCCCGCTGCTTCAATAACTTCTGTTGCAGCCCTTATGACTTCAGGACCTATCCCATCACCGGGTATCAAAGTAGCCTTATACATATAATGACCTCCCAAAAGTAAATTTGTATATTTGTATACAATTATACAAAATATAAGTTATGGCCGTCAACAAAAATCTTAATATTTATGTAAATTGCAAGTAACACTGCAAGATAAATAAAAAAAGCTGCAATACTTTCTTCATTAATTTAATAGGTATGCAGCTTTTTCTTTCATTTTTAGAATGTGTATTTTTATTCAATTATATGTATGTTTACACCATGTTCTTCCTCTAAGTCCTTATAATGCTTGCCTGTAAGGTCTCTTCCCTTGCTGTCAAACATGACGGCAGGAAGTATTATAACATCATATTTATAATCTTTTTCTTTGAGTTTCTGTTTTACATCTTCTAATACCAGCAGACCACTGCATCCAATGTTTCCACCAAAATAATTGTTTTCTATAACTTCTATAGCTACATCTTCATTTTTGAAACATTCTTTTATAATGCCATAGCCAAACTTTGAAACTCCTAACATGCACCTTTTACCTTTATTTTTTACAATAACCTTTTTTATAGACTGCACAGTCTC
>DUSG01000202.1 GCA_012842725.1 Clostridiales bacterium | reverse complement strand
TATCATTTTTCTTATATATCATTTCTGTTTTATCGAAATTTGCTTCTTTTATATTAATTACATTATCATCATCTAAATTACTTCCATATACAATACTATTATTTGATAATGTTTGATGGATAGAATGATAAACCAGATTAAAAATGCTTCTTTCATCTGTGAATTTAACCTCAGCTTTGGTTGGATGAACATTCACATCGATATTTTCAGGATCAATGTTAATATCTAATATAATAATCGGATACCTATCATTCATTAAAAGAGTTTTATATGCAGCTTTTGCAGCTTCTTTTAATAGATTGTTTTTCACAATTCGGCCGTTTATAGAGAAAATTATTTGCTTAGAGTTTCCTTTATTAAGTTCTGGTTTTGATATATAACCGTGAATTGAAAGAAGACTATTTGAATATTCTACAGGAAGCATTAATTTCGCTGTTTTTATTCCGTATATGCATTGTATTACAGATAATAAGTCACCATTGCCAGGTGTCTGAAAAACAATATTATCATCAACTATATATTTTATTGATATATGAGTATTAGATAGAGCAATTTTTTCAACTGTATCTGTAATATATGTTAATTCTGTTTTGTCACTTTTTAAAAACTTTAAACGAGCAGGTATATTATGAAATAAATTTTTGACTTTTATAATAGTACCTATTGATGTTGATATTTCTTTTTTCTCAATTATTTTACCTGAGTGCATTACGATTCTTGTTCCAAGTATATCCTCATTTGATTGGCTTTCTAGTTCAATATCGGCAACTGCAGCAATACTGGACATAGCTTCTCCTCTGAAACCTAATGTTATAATTCTGTTTAAATCATCTATAGATTTTATTTTGCTAGTAGCATGACGTTCAAATAAATAAGGAATATCTTCTCTCATGATGCCACATCCATTATCAATAACTGAAATCAGGTTTTTTCCTCCATTTCTCACTTCTACTGTGATTGATGTAGCATCAGCATCTATCGAATTTTCCATTAATTCTTTAACAACTGATGCTGGTCTATCAATAACTTCACCAGCTGCTATCTTGTTTATAGTATTTTCATCTAAAAGTATTATTTTTCCCATATTTTCCTCCATTAATTATGTGTCAAAGAGATTTTACTTTTTCTTTAAGCATGTTTAATTTATTTAAGGCTTCGAGTGGTGTAATATTATTGATATCAATGTTCTTTATCTCCTCTGCTAATTCATAAATGGCATAGTTAAAAAGATTTAAGTCCTCAGAAATATTTTTGGGTTCTTTTTTGTTTCTTTTCGCACTAATTTTAATTTCAGTATTTTTTTCTTCTACATCGATAACTTCCAAAATTTCATATGCTCTTTCTATTATTTCTTCAGGAACTCCAGCTAAACGTGCAACATGAATACCGTAACTACCACTTATGCTGCCTCTCCTTATTTTTCTTAGAAAAATAATATCTTTCCCCTTTTCTTCTACGGCAATATAATAGTTTTTAATCCCAGATATTTTGTTTTCTAATTCAGTTAATTCATGGTAATGAGTTGCAAAAAGTGTCTTACACCCTAATTTGCTTTTATCGGATATATATTCTATACTTGCCCATGCAATGCTAAGACCATCAAATGTACTTGTCCCTCTCCCTATTTCATCTAACACAACCAGACTCTTTTTGGTTGCACTATTTATAATATTGGCAAGTTCGGTCATTTCAACCATAAAGGTACTTTGGCCTGAAGCTAAATCATCAGATGCACCAATTCGCGTAAATATCCTATCAACAATACCGAGTTTTGCATAAGAAGCCGGTACAAAGCATCCTATTTGCGCCATAAGAATAATCAGAGCTATCTGCCTCATATAAGTTGATTTACCCGCCATATTAGGACCGGTTATTATAAGAAATCTATTTTCATCACAATCCATAAAAGTGTCATTTGGAACAAAACCACTCATCATGCTTTGTGCTTCGACAACAGGATGCCTTCCATCTCTAATCTCTATAGTATCAAAATCACCAACTATAGGCCTAACGTATTCATTATTTTGAGATATCTCAGCATAAGAACACAGACAATCCAAGATTGCTATAGCATGGGCAGTATCTTGTATTCTTCCTATATGAGTCGCAATTTCTCTTCTTATTGATATAAAAACTTCATATTCAAGTTCGATTAATTTTTCATCAGAATTTAAAACAATGTCTTCTAGTTCTTTTAATTTAGGTGTTATATATCTTTCAGCATTAGCTAAAGTTTGTTTTCTAATATAGTCTTCAGGTACACTGTCAATATTGGCTTTTGTTACTTCAATATAATAACCGAAAACTTTGTTATAGCCTATTTTTAAAGATTTAATACCAGTCCTATTTCTTTCCATTTGTTCCAGCTCAATAATCCATTGTTTACCGTTTCTCGATGCCTCTCTATATTTATCAATATCTTCATTGTACCCTTCTTTAATCAGATTTCCTTCCTTTAAACTATATGGAGCTTCTTCATTTATTGATTTATCTATTAAATCGTACAAATCAGCTAAATCATCAAAATTTCTATATAAATTATTTAGTATTAGACTTTTGAAATTTGAAAGAACACTTTTTATGTTAGGAAGATTCACCAATGAGTTTTTAAATGAAATCATATCTTTTGCATTTGCAGTACCTAATGCTATTCTGCTTCCCAGTCGTTCAATATCATATACTGATTTTAAATATTCTTTAAGTTCTTCTCTCAGAAGATATTTATTATATAATTCTTCTACAGCATCTAATCTATTGTTAATTTCTTCTGCTGATAGGAGTGGTTTTTCTATCCATTGTCTAAGTAATCTAGCTCCCATTGATGTACTTGTTTTATCTAAAATTGAAAGTAAAGAACCTTTTTTGTTTCTATCTCTTATAGTTTCAATTAATTCTAAATTTCTTCTTGTGTTTTTGTCCAATATCATATAGTTTGTTATATTATAGCATTTAATCTTATTAATATTTAATAATGAATTTTTCTGAGTTTCATCTAAATATAACAGTATCGCACCAGAAGCTTTAACGGCTGCTTCTTTATCAAGTCCTAAACCTTCTACTGTCTCTACTTTAAACTGGATTTTTAATCTTTGAGTACATTCATTAAGATTATAATATCTTTTATCCAATATGTTACTATTTTTATATGCAGAACTTATAGATGGCTCATCAATATTCATTAAAATCTCTGATGGACTTAATCTATTAACCTCGTCGATAACAAAATTCCATCTATCATTATCTATAACTGTTGAATAAAATTCTCCAGTAGATAAATCAATATAGGATAATCCTATATCGGATTCAGATTTGTATATAGAAGCTAAATAATTATTTTTCTTATCATCCAGCATTATACTGCTTGTCACAGTACCAGGCGTTATTATTTTTATAATTTCTCTTTTCACTATGCCTTTTGCTAAAGCCGGATCTTCTACTTGTTCACATATTGCTACTTTATAATTATTTTCTATTAATTTTCTTATATATGTATCTGCAGCATGGTAAGGAATGCCACACATCGGTGCCCTTTCATCCATGCCACAATCTCTTCCAGTCAAAGTAATATCGAGAACTTTAGAAGCTATGATAGCATCATCAAAAAACATTTCATAAAAATCACCTAATCTAAAAAAAACAATTTTATCCATATGCTGTTTTTTAATCTCCATATATTGCTTCATCATTGGCGTTAATTGTGACATTTTATCACCCTTTCCTGCTATATCAATTATAGCAAAATTATTAAAAATAGCAAAAAACCAGAGATTAACTCTGGTTATTGATAACAATTTCTCCATTTAAAGAAAAGGAATGAACTTCATTTATTTTTACATTAACTAATTCTCCGATTTTAGCCTCGCCTTTAAAATTAACAACTTTGCCGGTTCTTGTTCTTCCTGTTAACATATTTTTATTAGTTTTACTGGGGCCATCTACTAATACTTCATATATATTATCTTTATAACTTTCGTTAATCTCTCTTGAAATTTGGTTTTGCACCTCAACTAATCTATTAAAATTATTACGCTTTTCTTCTTCACTTATAACATCCATCATTTTAGCTGCTGCTGTACCTTCTCGTTTTGAATAAATAAACGTAAACGCTTGATCGAATCTTACTTTTCTTACTACATCCAAAGTTTCTTCAAAATCTTCGGTAGTTTCTCCTGGGAAACCAACAATAATGTCCGTTGTCAAAGCTATTCCAGGTATAGCTTCCTTAATTTTATTTACTTTTTCCAAATATTCTTCTTTTGTATATTTCCTATTCATTAATTTTAATATTTTGTTGCTACCTGCTTGAAAAGGAAGATGTAAATGCTCACAAACTTTAGAACATTCACACATAGCCTTTATCAATTTATCTGACAAATCTTTGGGGTGAGAAGTCATAAATCGTATTCTCTCAATTCCATCAATAGAGTTAATTTTATATAAGAGATCAGCAAAATCAAATCCGATTTTTAAATCTTTTCCATATGAGTTAACATTTTGCCCTAATAACATTACTTCCTTACATCCATCTTGTGACAGACTCCTGATTTCTTCTATAATATCTTCAGGATTGCGGCTTCTTTCTCTACCTCTTACATAAGGAACTATACAATATGAACAAAAATTGTTACAACCATACATAATGGTTACCCATGCTTTATGTTTTTCATCTCTTTCCACAGGAATATTTTCAACTATAAAACCATCAGTATCCAGAATATCTATTAGAGTATATTTTTCATGTAACGCTTTTTCAAAAATTTCCGGGAACTTATAAATATTATGTGTTCCGAAAATTAAATCTACATGACTGTACTTTTCTTTTATCATATCCACAGCATGTTTCTGCTGCATCATACAACCGCATACACCTATAATAAGATCAGGCTTTTTTTTCTTTAAGCCTTTCAAAGCGCCAATATTTCCATATAGCTTCATCTCTGCATTTTCTCTAACACAGCATGTATTAAACAAAATTACATCTGCTTCTTCATTATTTTCTGTCTGATTATAGCCCATTAATCTAAGCATTCCTTTTAGTTTTTCAGAATCAGAATTATTCTGCTGACATCCATAGGTTATTACCCGGTAATATTTCATTCTACCGGTTTTTTGGTATTCATTTTCATTGTTTTGTCTTATTCTTTCTATTATTTCATTTTGTTGTTTTATAACTTCTGAAGTAACGTGGTCTGTTTCTCTTCTTGTCATTTACACCAACCTCAATTTATTAATTAGAAACATTTTCACCTAGATAAGCTTTCCTTACCTCATCATTATTAAGAAGTTCTTTGCCTTCTCCTTTAAGCTTAATAATTCCTGTTTCTATAACATATCCAACATCAGCTATATGCAATGCTGCATTAGCATTTTGTTCTATCAATAATATTGTAACACCTTGATTATGAATTTCCTTAATAATATTAAATATTTCTTTTACTATTAATGGAGCTAAACCAAGAGATGGTTCATCCATCATCAATAATTTCGGTTTTGACATTAGAGCTCTTCCAACTGCTAACATTTGCTGTTCCCCACCTGATAAAGTACCGGCCATTTGCCAACTTCTTTCTTTCAATTTGGGGAATAGACTATATACCCATTCCAAGTCTCTTTTTATATTATCCACATCTTTTCTAAAATAAGCACCTAATTTAAGATTTTCAAGGACGGTAAGATTAGGAAATATTCTTCTCCCTTCAGGAACTAAAGTTATTCCTAGTTTTACTATATCCTGAGTTTTCATGTTTAGAAGATTTATACCATTATATGTGATAGTACCGCTCCTTGGTTTTACAAGACCTGTTATAGTTCTTAATGTAGTACTTTTCCCAGCTCCATTTGCGCCTACAAGAGTTACTATTTTTCCTTCTTCAACTTCTAAACTGATACCTTTTAACGCTTCTATTCCTCCATATGCAACTACTAAGTTTTCTATCTTAAGCATTATCATCCACCCCCAAGTATGCTTCAATTACCCTCTGATTGCTTTGTATTTCATTTGGGCTGCCATGTGCAATGGTAATTCCATAGTCTAATACATAGATTCTTTCAGATATTCCCATTACAACCTGCATATGATGCTCAATCATAAATATTGTAAGATCAAAATCATCTCTAATCTGTTTAATAAATTTTGTAAGATCCTCAGTCTCTTTTGGATTCATTCCTGCTGCTGGCTCATCAAGAAGCAATACTTCAGGTTCAGTAGCTAAAGCTCTCGCTATTTCAAGTCTACGTTGCATACCATATGGTAGTGAGGAAGACTTCTCATCTTTAACATCAATTAGTCCTACCATTTCTAACAAATCCAAAGATTTTTTTAACATTTTTCTATCCTCGTTTTTATATTTAGGTACCCTCAATAAAGCCTCAAAAAGATTAGATTTCACGTGCAAATGGTTTGCAATCAATACATTATCAAGAACACTTAGATTCTTAAATAACCTAATATTTTGAAAAGTCCTTGCAATACCAAGTTTAGTAATGTTATGAGGACCCATATTTGTTATATCTTTTCCCTTATAATATATCTTTCCCGTTGTTGGTTTATATACCCCTGTTATAATGTTAAAAGCAGTGGTTTTGCCTGCGCCGTTAGGACCAATTAAAGCTACTATTTCTCCTTTATTTAATGTGAGATTAAAATCTTTTACAGCAGTCAAACCTCCGAATTGCATTGTGACATTCTCAGTTCTTAACATTTCCATTAATTTTTACCTCCTTTTAGAAGAGGTTTTTTAAACTTTATTACTTGTAGAAATTTATCCCAATTAAATTCTTTATTTCCCATAAGTCCATGTCTATAAAACAACACAACTATCATAAGCAAAACTGAAAATACAACCATTCTCATTCCTGCTACTCCAGGAATTACAAAGAAACCAAGGTTTATAGGTTGATCTAAAAATCTTAGAGCTTCTAAAGATATGGTAACTAAAAACGCTGAAATAACAGTACCGGTTATACTGCCCATACCACCTAAAACAATAATTAATAAAATATTAAATGTTAAAGTAAATTTAAACATGGCTGGGTCTATAGTTCCTAATAGGTTACCTAAAAGACCTCCGCCGATACCAGCAAAGAAGGCTCCAATAGTAAAAGACATCACTTTATGTTTAAATAAATTTATACCCATGCTTTCTGCTGCAATTTCATCTTCTCTGATAGCTTTAAATGCTCTACCATAACTACTATTTATTAGTAAAACCATAATAGCAATTGTAAAAACTGCGATACCATAACTCCACCATAAATTTGTATACGGTGGTATCCTTTTTAATCCAAGTGCCCCATTTGTAATATTCTGAGTATTTGTAAATATAACTCTAATTATTTCAGCAAAACCCAATGTAGCTATAGCTAAATAATCACCTTTAAGCCTTAAAGCAGGCGCACCTATTAAAAAACCGACTAATGCAGATAAAATACCCGCAAGCAAAAGTGCTGGGAAAAACGGCCATTCTACATTAGCTAAAGGAGCAATTATAGGTTCCATGAAGAAATTTTGTGCCTTTGCATCAACAGAAAGAGTAAGTATAGCAGTAGTATAAGCTCCTATAGCCATAAAACCAGCATGTCCTAAAGAAAAAAGACCTGTAAAGCCATTTATGAGATTCATACTTAACCCTAAGATTGTATATATTGCACATAGGTTTAATATCCTAACAATATATGCATCGAAATACATATCGGCAATATACAAAAATATTGCAAGAATAATTAATGTTACACCAGTCAAATAATAATCCCTTTTCCTCATATGCTACACCTTCTCTGAAATTTTTTCTCCCATGATACCAGTTGGCTTAAATAACAAAACTATAATTAGAATAATAAATGCAAAAGCATCTCTATATCCTGTCATGCTCTGGAAAAAAGCTACAAGCATAATCTCACTTACACCAAGAAAGAAGCCTCCTATAACAGCTCCGGTAATACTACCAATTCCACCAATAACAGCTGCTATAAAACATTTTAAACCAGGCATGACACCCATCAAAGGTTGTATCTGTGGAAACTTTAATCCCCACATTATTCCACCTATTGCAGCAAGAGCAGAACCTATAGCAAAAGTTGTAGATATTGTTCTATCGATATTAATTCCCATAAGTCTAGCTGTTTCGTGATCCTTTGAAACTGCTCTCATTGCCATACCAGTTTTAGTTTTATTAATCAAATAGGATAACATTATTAATAAAATTGCAGTAACAACAGGTATTATAAAAGTTAACCTTTGTACAGCTATATCACCCACATGTACCACTTTGGTGAAAATCTCCTCAGTGGGGAAAGCCTTTGGCCTACCACCAAATATAACTATGGCAAGGTTTTCTAGTAAAAATGATGCTCCTATAGCTGATATCATTATTGATATTTTAGGTGCATCTCTTAAACTTCTATATGCTGTTAACTCCACACCCATTCCTAATAAAACTGTTAATATTATCGTAATTGGAAATGCAATATACCAAGGTAGTCCAAAAAATACGCCAAAAAATGCAAAATATGTGGCCATCATAAAAATATCCCCGTGGGCAAAATTAATTAATCTTAAAATACCATAAACCATTGTATAACCTATTGCTATTAGTGCATAAAGGCTACCAAGGGAAATCCCATTGGCTAAATGTTGTAAAAACATTATTGGAGTCATATGAACTAAATCACCACCTAAGTTTATAATATTTTATTTAAATAAGCTTCCATATTATAGGAAGCTTATTTAAAATAAAGCCTAATAAAACATGGATTTTTATATTACAAAATTATAACTCGTATAAAAATTGTATACATTCAAACAATTTGTTCGTCATAGAAGCACACATGTCGTTTTCTTCAATTTGTCTTATTCATTATACTATAGAAATTTTATTCATACAATAATAAACTTATAAATATTAAATTACATAATGAAATCTTGATTTCTTTCTTTCTTTTCAGCAAGTATATCAAGTATTAATTTGACTTCTTTTTTTGTTAAATCTTTTGTAGAGCTTTTCCCTGTTGCTCTTATGATAATATCTTTTAAATCATCGTCAGAAATATTGATACTTCTTGCAAAGGTGAAAATGCTTTGAAGCTGTGTTTTAGTAGCCGGTTCTTCATCATTACCTCTATAATTTTCAATTTCTTCAAATCCAGTAAATTCTATTCCGTATCCTGCAAACCTTAACGCTCTCGCTATAGCTCTTGTTTCTGCCAATTCTATTAAAGCATGTGACAAGATTTTATCTCTTTTTACAGAAGCATTTCCAAGCCCATTAAACAACCCTTTTTCTGTTTTTACCGTGGCTTGAACTATAGCAACTTCACTATCGTAAGAAATAACTTTTGTCCTTATACTTAAATTAGCATTATCTTCATGAGCTAATCTCAATCTTCCTCCTACTAAGGGATAAATTTTGCCCTGAACTTTTACTAACTCTTCATTTTTGAAATTGTTCAGCATTTGATCACCTTCAGAAATAATTTATCTAACTTTATTTTTCTCAAATGCATAAATATTATTTAATCGCATTAATCTCTTCTATTATGCATTTTTTATAAAATTATCTAAATTCTTTAGTTGAGAACGTATATCTTCCATTTTTTCTAATAATAATTTAGCTTTGTTTATATCATTTAAAACACTATTATTGATCAAAGTTTCTCTTATAGAATTAAGTATAGATTCTATATCATAAATTACATTTAAATCAGCCTTATGAGTAATTGATGGCTTTTCTGCTATTATACTTATTGATTCCTCAACTGACTCAATTTCAACTGTTTCGCCCATACTAGCTATTTCTACTTCTATATTAAAATTCTCTTTTAATAATTTGGAAAAAGATAATAAAGCATCTTCTTCCCCATGAGTTAAAAATACTTTAACAGGTTTCTTTTTAATTGCGGAAAACCATTCTAACAATCCTTTTTGATCTGCATGACCTGATAAAACATTTAGATTATATATTTTGCAGTTTACATATATATCTTCACCAAATATTTTTACTTTTTTCTCTCCATCCAGTATCCTTCTGCCTAATGTGCCTTTTGCTTGATAACCAACAAAAACTACACAGGAATTGCCTCTCCAAAGATTATGCTTCAAATGATGTCTTATTCTTCCTGCTTCACACATTCCACTAGCAGACACTATTATGCAACTACCTTCATGAAAATTTATTGCTTTTGATTCTTCAGCAGTTTTTGTAAATATTAAATTAGGAAACTCAAAAGGATTATCACCTTTTCTAATTAACTCTTTAGTTTCATCATCAAATAAATCCTCATTACTTTTAAATATATTGGTTGCATTTATAGCTAAAGGACTATCCACAAATACAGGGATATCTTTTATTTTTGAGTACTCGCTTTCTTTTAACATGTTTAACATATATAAAATTTCTTGTGTACGTCCTACTGCAAAGGATGGTATCACTATATTTCCACCGTTCTCGACTGTATGAATTATAATATCTAATAAAAACAAAAGAGTATTTTCTATGCTGCCATGTACTTTATTTCCATAAGTAGCTTCCATTATAAGATAATCAGCTTCATCTACAATAGAAGGATTTTTCATTATAGGTATATCTTTATTCCCTAAATCTCCTGAAAAGACTATTTTAATCTTTTTGTCTTTCTCTTTAATCCATAATTCTATTATTGCTGAACCTAACACGTGACCTGCATCTTTAAATCTAACCTCAATCTCATCAGTCAGTTTGATTATTTCATCATAGTTTATTACTTGAAAGTATTTTAAAGACTTTTCAGCATCATCTAAAGTATAAAGAGGTTGGATCAAAGTTTTACCTGCTCTTATCCTTTTTCTGTTAATCCACTCTACGTCCATTTCTTGTATATAGCCGCTATCTGGCAGCATAATTGAACATAATTCAAAAGTGGCTTTCGTAGATAATATTTTCCCTTTAAATCCCCTTTTTACGAGAAGCGGTATCCTACCACTGTGATCTATGTGAGAATGAGTCAATAAAAGAAAATCAATGCTGGCTGGATCAAAATCAAATTGATTTCTGTTCAAATCATCTGAATCAGAATCACCTTGGAATAAACCACAATCGATTAGGATCTTATGTTTGTCTGTTGTCAATAAATAACATGAACCGGTGACCATTTCAGTAGCACCTAAAAAGCTTATTTTCATATAATACCCCCAATAAATAAATAAAACTAACAATTGTTATAAATTTATATTCTTTTAAATTATCTATTATCCTTCTTTTAGCTATATTTTTACAACTTTTGATGGGTATTGACTTTG
>DUSG01000201.1 GCA_012842725.1 Clostridiales bacterium | reverse complement strand
CTAAAACTTACGCCAAAACAAGAGATTATATCAAATCAGGTATTAAAGGAGATAAAAGCTAGATTAGGTTTCCTTGTTAATGTAGGGCTGGATTATCTCACGCTGTCCAGGACTGCAGGTACATTGTCCGGCGGTGAAGCTCAAAGAATCAGACTGGCAACTCAGATTGGTTCCAGTTTGGTAGGAGTATTATATATACTTGATGAACCAAGTATCGGTCTTCATCAAAGGGATAATGGTAAGCTGCTGAAAGCCTTGAGGGATTTGACGGATTTGGGTAATACTCTTCTGGTGGTGGAGCATGACGAAGATACCATGTACGCTGCGGATCATATAATCGACATCGGTCCCGGAGCAGGAGAGCACGGAGGAGAGATAGTAGCTCAAGGTACTATAGAGGATATAATGGCCTGTGAAAGATCCATAACAGGTCAATATCTCAGCGGTAAAAAGTATATTCCCGTGCAAAGAGAGAGAAAGAAACCCAATGGCAATTGGATTATTATAAAAGGAGCCAGAGAGAATAATTTAAAAAATTTGGATGTAAGATTCCCAATGGGTGTCTTCACTTGTGTAACAGGAGTGTCAGGTTCGGGAAAGAGTACGCTGGTTAATGAGATACTATATAAAGCGCTGGCTCAAAAGGTATATGGTTCTAAGCTTAAGCCGGGAGAGCATGATGAAATACTTGGACTGGAGTATATAGATAAGGTTGTAAATATAGACCAATCTCCAATAGGGAGGACTCCAAGATCAAACCCGGCAACCTACACGGGAGTTTTCGACTTTATAAGGGAAGTGTTTGCTTCCACTCCTGAAGCTAAGATGAGGGGATATAAAGCAGGGCGATTCAGCTTCAACGTGAGAGGAGGACGTTGCGAAGCCTGCAAGGGTGACGGAATCATAAAGATTGAGATGCAGTTTCTTCCCGATGTTTATGTACCCTGTGAGGTATGTAAAGGCAAGAGATACAACAGAGAGACTTTGGAAGTAAAATACAAAGGCAAGAATATATCTGAAGTTTTGGATATGACTGTGGAAGAAGCATTGGACTTTTTTGAAAACATACCTAGGATTCATAGAAAAATTCAAACCCTCTATGATGTGGGCCTTGGATATATAAAGTTAGGACAGCCATCTACAGAACTGTCCGGAGGAGAAGCCCAGAGAATAAAACTTGCCTATGAACTTTCCAAGCGCAGTACAGGTAAGACGGTCTATATTCTGGATGAACCTACCACAGGGCTTCATATTGCAGATATACACAAGCTTTTAAGGATACTTCATCGACTTGTGGAAGGCGGTAATACGGTTATAGTTATTGAGCATAATCTGGATGTAATTAAAAGGGCGGATTATATAATCGATTTAGGTCCTGAAGGAGGAGACAGAGGAGGCACTATAGTGGCTGAAGGTACTCCTGAAGAAATAGCTCGGAATCCTAAGTCATATACAGGACAGTTTCTGAAAAAGGTATTGGAAAAATCAAAAGTAGAGGCGGATTTATGATAGTTCGCCTCTTTTTTTATTTATCCTTCAATAAAATTTTTGTATAACATGGGAGCTGACATGGAATCATCTAAAGGTATAGCCACATCTACTTCAAATGCGCTATGTGTAACTTGAATTTTCATAAAACCGTTTAGTTTTTCAACTATTTTTTTGATATTATGTAAACCTAAACCGTGATTGATCTTATCTTCTTTTGATGTATAGTTCTCAATCATATTCGTTTTAGGTGTATTCTGAGTTTTGTCCCTGCTGTTGATTATTTTCATTATAAGATTTCCTTGTTTTGTGAACATTTCAATAGATAATTTTCTTTCTTCTTTTGGAATTCTGCAACAAGCCTCAATTGCATTATCCAAAAGGTTTCCAAGTATGATGGATAAGTCTAAAGGATCACAGGATATTTTTCTTTGTAATGATATGTTTAAACTGGTTTTTATACCTTCATTATGAGCTTTTCCCAACTTGACATTCAGTATTGAAGAAATTATGGCGTTATCAATGTTTATAATGCTGTTAAAATTTGATAATTCTCCCGCCAGCTTGTTTATATAGGTTTTAGCTTCGTCTATTTTTTCCATACAGAGTAAACCATATATGCAGCCTATATAATGGTTAAAATCATGCCTTTGTGCTCTCAGTTGTTTAATCATATCCTCAATGCCGGAAATATAGAACTTCTGTGCCAAAAACTCTTTTTCTCGTACTTTCCATTGGGCTTCTTTTTCGATTTGAATAGATATTCTATTGATTATTTCCACCACAGAAATGCTGAATATGATGGATGCGATAGAGAAGAGAGATATATAATATATTTTATGATGACTTATAATTGATACGTTCTTATAAAACCAGAAAGCTGTGAAGCTTACTAAAACATTAAATCCTATAATAAATCCAATTTGATACAGTTGAGTTTCACTGATTCTATCAAGAAATTTAAACCTGTTTTTGTTGGCATAGAACAATGCATAGCTCAGTACTTTTGCAAATAATGCCGCAATTATTCTAACGGTACTATAGTGGAAATATATGTAGGGAGAAGTTTTATTGAAGAGCACTAATAGAGCCATTGCAGCTATTTCACCGATAAAAATCATTAATAATCCCACTATTGCTACTATATAAGTCTTTATCAGATTCCATCCCAAAACTATATGATATACTATCCCAGTACTGAGATACATAAGCAGAAATCCTATAAAACTACCAATACCATAATATAAGTTTATTATCGTGTTAATAGCTGACTGCAAAATTACAGCCAGAATTATTTGTTTATGAGATGCTTTCTTTTGGCCTAATATGTTATATGAAAAGTACAGAAGTATTGATACATCAACAATATTAATGATGAATTCTGATACTTTCCATATAGGCATACCTGAAACACCTCACTTTGTATAAACTTGTACACTTTACTATATTATACCATTCGGTTTTTTTAAGAAAATTACGGCTTAAATATGAGGTGCATGTCAAATATAACATTATCTCTACCATTTATGCAAAGCAGCTTAAAATCAGGAAAAGAATATGCTATATATAAATATGAAAACGAAGGAGGTGGTTGTAGCAACGGTTAAATATGACTATATAACTATAGTTGCTGCATTGAGCATATTGGTAATTACTAAGGAGAAGGTGATGATGTGTTTATAGATAATATATCTAAAACTGTTTCTCAGAAAATGTTGGATGCGTCCATTATATCCATAGAAGATAAAGATGTATACTATTACGGGCTTCAACTTATAGTTTCAACTATAATCAAAGGCATGGGACTTATGATTATGGCATTGTTATTTGATAAAGCAATAGAAGCGTTAATATTTATAGCAGCTTTTGGAATTCTGAGAATCAATGCAGGAGGATTCCATCTTGATACATATTTTAAGTGTTTTATAGTGACATCAGCATCTATGATGTTGTGTATATGGTTAGGAAGCGTGATACCTTTATCATTGGTTCCTTATATCATAATCAGCACCTTGGCAATAACTGCTTTAATTATTATTCGATATGCCCCGGTCGATAACCCTAACAGACCGTTAAATGCAAATGAACATAAAAAGTTCAGGATAAGAAGCATATATACTATAATGATTATGGCTATCATCATAATTGCTCTATACTATGTAAAGAATGAATTATACAGCTATACATGTATTGCATCTTTAGCTATTATGTTCGAAGGAATTACTTTATTACCTATATGGAAAAGCCGATAAAGCACTCTTTTAAAATCTACCATGAAATGTTTTTATCTGAGTTTCGTATTGATTATACCATTTTATAACTATAAATAGAATGATGATAAAGTATTATATTTTATATGAAGTTTTACTTACTGTTTATATTAATGAATTTTCTTTTACGAAGCCTGTTTAATGAGATAAAGCCGGCAAGTCATGAATATTAAGACTGATTCTGAAAGTCAAAATGGAATGTCAATCAAACTCATCAATCTGCCATTGCTTAATATCCGTCAAAATGAAATTGCAACCTTGTCTGTTAAAAAAGCTAATATCCATTCTG
>DUSG01000200.1 GCA_012842725.1 Clostridiales bacterium | reverse complement strand
GCATCTGTTTCAAATAAGACTGAAGATATGATTCCCTTATATTCACTATTTGCCTTAACAGGCATTTCCAATCCTTTTATTATGACTTCTATTCCCATCTTATTTGTATTGGTAGTGGTACCAAAACTCGGAGTATATAATATCAATTGATTTTCCCCTCTGGAACCGTTAACCGCTGATATGGGATATGTTTCATTACCGATTCTGGCTGACGCATTCATCTTGAGCCTATCGATGAAACATTCACCGTCATAGGTTACACCAAAAACCGTGCTTTCCATTACACTGTTTCTGATTTCCCCATCAATAATGGTAGTACCAATTGGAAGACCCCTTAGACCATTGGTATAAAAAAAATCTCCGTTTATTGCAGCTATTACCCTGGAATCCACGCTATTCTTAGGCTCAGCCTGCTTTGTTACCGTAGCCGTACCGGTTGCCTTACCGTTATCTGCAACCTCAATCCTTATGTATTCGCCTTTCATATCCGTCTCGACCATGTTGATATTGAATATACCTTTTTCTGAAATCCAGCTAATGTTTTTGTGATATGTATGGGGTCCTATCTGTTGAACGTTTTCTTTCCATACCCCTTCCTCCTGAGCCAACACAAAATTACTCAGGAACAGGCTCAAAGCCATCAACAAAGACAACATCCTTATTAACTTTTTCCTCAGCTTCATATGAACTACCTCCCTTGCACCGATTACTATGCTTATATTGTATCACTAAATTAGGACGTAAAATATTTCTTATTTGTTACAATTTACATATGGTAATTATTACAACATGCCTTTTGAAATGCAGTATTCAATGTGGTATAAAAAAATGCTATAATAACAATTATACAAATAACAGCCATATTGTTTAAAAGAAAAGGAGTTAATATATGCTAAAAGTATTGCATCTCCTATATTTCACAGGAACCGGAGGAACAGAAAGTTATATAAATTCGCTGATAAAAAAATTGCATAAAAACAGGTGTGAGTTTTATTTGGCTTATTCAAAGGAAGGACCGGGCCATTCATTATTTAAAGACATGGGCATTCAGTTGATTCAGATGGATATGAAAAGCCCTTATGACTTGAAAGCTGCCTACAGGTTGAGTAAGTTATGCAAAGAACTCTCCATAGATATTATACATACCCATTTTCTGAGAGAAAATTATATAAGCATATTCTCAAAGATTTTTGGCAATAAAGTGCCTGTAATAAATACATGCCATATGCTTTATGATAACAGCAAGACAGTAATAACTATGAACAAGATTTTAACAAGGCATAACAGTAAAATAATTGCGGTAAGCAATGCTGTCAAAGAACATTTGATAAGTGAAGGAATCGAACCTAAAAAAATACAGGTTGTTTACAACGGTATAGATATTGATTACTGGGAAGGAGAAAAAGATAACAACATTCGGAAAGAATTCAATATAGCAGATGATGCCTTTTTAATTGGTTCGGTTTCAAGGTTTTCCCAGGAAAAAGGCCATACGTTTTTCCTCGAAGCAATCGCTTACTTGAAGAATCTTATAAAAGCAAATAATTTGTCTGTACCTGATATTAAATACATATTGGTAGGGCGTGGAAGTCTATTGGAACAATGCAAGTCTTTAGCTGCTGATTTAGGTATATCCGATGATGTAGTTTTCACCGGATACAGGACAGATATAAAAAGTATCCTGAAAAATTGCGATTTATTCGTTTGCCATTCAAAATCAGAAGCTCTCGGAATTTCAATATTGGAAGCCATGACCTGTGGTTTGCCTGTTATAGCCACAGACAGCGGGGGAACCAGAGAGATAATCGGTAAAAATAATGATTTTGGCATGTTGGTGAATTATGGCGATAAAGAAGGCCTTACGGATGCGATAATCAAATTGATACAAGACAAAGAATTATACAATAAGTACCAAAAAGAAGGTAGAAATTTGGTTGTTGAAAAATTTAACCTTGATATAACCTCTAACCAAACTTACACTATATATAGCTCTGTTAATTCCCAATATTAACAGAAGGGAGGATAGCATATGCTGATAGATGACAAGGGCAGAATTTTCGGTAAAGTGAGCATAGTGGACATTTTTTTTGTAATTCTGATTTTTATGGCTTTAGGTTTTTTATGGTATAAAATCGGTGGCTACGGAAGTAAAGCCGGTATTATTGACAGAACGGAAAAAATAAGAATTGTATTCTATCAAGAAGAAATAAACAACTTTGCTGCAAACAACGTAAAGATTGGAGATCCGGCAACTGAAGCTTTACAAAATATCCGGCTGGGTAAAGTTACAGATATAAAGCTGGATAAATCAATATCTTGGGGTTCGGATATCCAAGGAAAACAGGTTTCTTCATCAAGAGAAGGATATTCATCGATATATATAACTATGGAAGGCAAAGGAATTATAGGACCTAATGGTATTCAAATAGATAATCACCTATATTATATTGGCGAAACTATTACCCTTAGAGCAGGGAATGCCATATTTTATGGAAAAATCTACTCAGCAGAAAAAATATAAGGGGGGCAAATGACAAGTGAGTTTTAAAGATAATAATAATAAAAATAAGAAAAAAGTAAGGTTTACAATAATTGATTTATTAATATTGGTATTGATAATATCCACAATATTAGGTGTGAAATATAAGTTTTCAAAAGCAAATGCAGTTACGCCCTTTGTGGCAAAGCCTGATAGAATCAGGATTTCATTCTTTATAGAAGAAACACCCGATTTTGCAGCTAAAGCCATTAAAATTGGAGATCCGGTAAGAGAATCAATACAAAATTCATTTTTTGGGAACGTAACTGACATAGTTATAGGTGACTCCATCTCCTGGTCAAGGGATATGAACGGCAATCTGGTTGCAACAGACAGGGAAGGTTATTCATCATTGAGCATCACTATGGAAGCCAGTGGATTTATAGGAGAAAACGGAGTAACTATAGACAAATCCATATATTATATCGGTCAGACTGTAACCTTGTATGTAGGTAATTCAGTTTTTCAAAACGGAAGAATCTCTGATATTCAGAAGATAAACCAGTAAAGACAGGTGAATAGCATTGATAAATATTGAAAATATAGCCAATAAAAGTATAATACTTAACTTTTTATATAAATTATTGATTTGGATAAGAAAAAATTATGAGACATCGTTTACTTCATATGCTTTAGGGAAATTATGTGAAAAAATAAGGCTATATTGCAGCCATAGCAAGATATGTACATACCTGAGCAAATCCAACTATCTGGATAGATTATGGGCTAATAGCCTTATATGCAATTATCTGGCTAAGTATATAAATATGCCGGGTAATTATTTAAAAAAAATCTATCTTAAAAATGAAATAATATTTAGTCATAGTTATGTATTTAAATTTATCAAATTTATATCGGAAAAGTTCGAGTTTGTCCTAGGTTTTGCATTGACCATCATTATGATTATACCTGATCATAGATGGTATAATGCCTATGGAGTGCTAATAACCATTTTATTAGCTTTACTGCTTTTTATTAAAACCATAATTGAACCATCTGCAACCATTGATACGGAAAATCTGGATTTTACATTCATACTGTTTTTTGCATCAATCATTATGGCTGCCGCTACTTCCCTTTTTCCAAAGGATAGCCTCAACTATTTAATCCAATATATGACCGCTTTTATTGCTGTAATCATAATTGTCAGCTCAATGAAAAATGTTGATAATCTGAATACAGTTATCGAATTTGCTGTATTGGCGGTGTTTTTGACCTCTTTGTACGGGATATGGCAGTGGAAAGTAGTAGGTATAGAAGTAAACCCTTCTCTTACGGATGTAACCGTCAATCGAGGCATGACGGGGCGAGTATATTCCACAATGGGAAATCCCAATGTTTACGGAGAACTGCTGGTACTGATAATGCCTTTTTTTGGTACTGTTATTTTTAATGCTAAGAGCTTTATGAAAAAGATTATCTACGCTTTTTTGTTTGTTCCTGTATTAGTAATCCTTTTGAAAACAGGTTCCCGTTCTGCATGGGTCGCATTTGCTTTTGCAGTTTTTGTATTCGTATTTTTCAAAAACAAAAAATTGCTGCCGTTTTTAATTATAGCCGGAATTCTTGCCATTCCATTTCTTCCGCCATCCATATACAAAAGAATACTTACATTGTTTAACCCTAATGATACTTCCCTTAAATATAGAAAGCAAATACTGGAACCTGCTATGCCCATGTTAAGGGATTATTGGTTTAATGGAGTAGGACTAGGAAACAAAGTTTTCAATATAATATATAAAAGGTATAAGCCATTTACGTTAAAAACCGTGGCTCATACACATAACCTATATATTCAGATTTGGCTTGAAGCAGGCATAGCTGCAATAATCTCCATAGTCTGGTTCATATTTAGAATTTTAAGGAAAAGTGTAATATCAATTATGAACAAAAAAGACACCAATATCAACAATATCCTTATAGCGGCAATTTCAGGTTTGTCAGGTATTTTGATAATGGGTTTTGCGGATCATATATGGTTTTATAACAGAATACTGTTTATGTTTTGGGTTGTTGTGGCCATAATTATTTCTTCAATAAAGCTTTTGAATATGGAAAATAGCTGATTTACATCAGCTATTCAGTTTGTAGACAAATATGGTTTCACCAATTGGTAGAAACCATATTTTTTCATGAAATAATGGATTTTTCCAATTAAAATACGATGTTTGGGTCCGGTTTTACCAGACTTCCACATCCAATTTG
>DUSG01000199.1 GCA_012842725.1 Clostridiales bacterium | reverse complement strand
TTGATTCTCGGGTCAAATAATGCCATCAATATATCGCCTAAGAACAAGCCTATTATACCAATCGATGAATAAATAAGAACCAGAGCCTGAACTACAGTATTATCCTGCCTTTGGATTACGTCTACCAGTAGCCCTCCCATTCCGGGAATGGAATAAAGGGATTCTATATAAATGGAACCTGATATAGTATATAATAAGGTACTGGGTAAATACTGTGCCATAGGAACAAAAGCATTTCTAAATACATGCTTTACCATTATTGTTTTGCTTTTTAATCCTTTAGCCCTGGCTAACCTTACATAATCCTTGTTCACTTCATCCAGCATGTACCTTCTCATCCACATGGCATAAGAAGCGGTACCACCCAGAGACATGGATATGGCAGGCAAAATCCAACTTGAAGGTTGGTTGGGATTAAAAAGTATGGGAAGCTTTAAAATATCCGTAACATAAAGTTGAATAAACAAATAGTATACTGCGGCGGGAACTGCGTTTATGAATACTATATAACCGGTGCCGAGTTTGTCCCATATTTTGCTTTTGCTCCTTGCCATGAGTATGCCAAGAGATACACCGGCAACCAGTGATATAAATACGGCAGTCAAACCAAAATATAAAGAGTAAGGAATCTTTGCCTTTAATATTTCCGCAATAGGCACTTTAGGCCTATATATCATGGAAGTTCCCAAATCTCCGGACAAAATTGACTTATAGAATTTTATCAGTTGTATGTGTATAGGATCTCTTAATCCCATTGCAGTCAATATAGCTTCCCTTTGAGCTTCGTCAAGTTTTTCATAAGCTTGGCCAAAATACCCTTCCTCCGGCATCAATCGCAGGAGTAAAAAAACGATGGTTACAATTATAAAAAGGGTAATTATTGATTGAGCCAACCTTTTTAACGAATACTTTAGCATATCTCTCCCTCTTTTCGAAAGCTGAAGTCTGTACTAGCAAAGACATAATATAACTAAAGCCTGCACTTTTAAATATTACATGGCAGGCTTTAGTTAAAAGTGTATTAGTCAGTCTCAGAACTATTTATTTCTTATTTTGCCGCTTTCAGTGCTTCAGCACGTTCTTTCTCCCATTGTTGAAGCGCTGCAGTAAATTCTTCTGAATTCATAGGTTTTTCCAAAATTCTTTGGCCTTTATATCTTTCTGCAGAAACACCGAAAGGTGAATATTGAGATTCAAACGGGTTGAGTCTGGAAGCTGAGTAACCGCCTCCGCCTACTGCATAAGGTATCACAAAAGCCTGATCGATAAAGAAAGCTTCTGCCTCTGCAAAGAGGGTATATCTCTTTTCAATATCTATTACTTCGGCTTTTGCAGCATCTACCATGTTAGTATATTTGTTCTTTCCATTTGCTTCTAAATATCCTTCTGCTTTTTCAGGCCAGTTATAAGTACCTCCAGGATAGAATGGGTCTGTGTAAGTTTCAGGGTCAGCATAGTCAGGACCCCAGTTACATTCTAAGAATGCATAGTTGCCTGCTCTTCTTACTTCAGCTAAGAATCCTGTTGGAGGTTTTGGTTCGATAATGATGTCTATATAATCAGTACCTAGCAGATTTTCCATCTGCTGTTCAATTACCTGTGCTCTGTTTGCCCAATCCACAACTGATGTGTTGTACGGCATAAGCACTTTAACCGGGAACTTGACCTTGCCCTTCAGCTCTTCCATAGCCTTTTCTTTGTATTCCAGAGCAAGTTTTGGATTGAATGAATCTGTGTTAGCAAACTTAGCTAAGCTTCCTAATTGAGTATAATCCGTACCATTCAAGTCAACAAAATTCTTTGGAGTAATGGTATTGGATATTCTCTTTTCCGGATCATAAGGTTCAGCTGTCAACATGGCTGCTTTCCTGTCCAAAGCATGGAACATGGATTTACGGAAGTTCAAGTTATTTACTGCTATTTTCCAATTGTCTGGTTCATATTCTTCAGGGAATCTTGGATCAAAATTGAATGCATAGAAATAAGTATAGAAACCTGTTCTATTAGGACGAACCATGTCTCTCTTAGCAGGGTCATTCATCCACTCATCGATAAGAGATGAGGATATATCAGCATAATCAACTTCTCCACGGAGGAATAACTCTGGAGCCAATGTTGTTGATTCTTTATTGTAGGTCTGAGTTATTCTCTTAATGTGTATATTTTCTTTATCCCAATAGCTTTCATTTGCTACCAGAATCCTTCTGGTCTGAGGTTCAAAGGTCTCCAGTATATATGCACCATTGTACAATAAAGTTGTATTGTCTGTACCGAATCTTTCACCCATTTCCTCTAAGAATTTTCCGTTAACCGGGAAGAAACATACATAATTAAGCATTGATAGGAAATATGGTGTCGGTTTTTCAAGAGTATACTGTAGGGTATATTTGTCCAGAGCCTTAACTCCTACTTGTGAAAAATCTGTGATTTCCTTGTTATAATATTTCTCAGCGTTTTTAATTACGCTGTATACTATATTTGCAGTGGCTGATTCGTTTTCACTGGTTAGAATATACTTTAGTGCATCTACAAAGTCCTGTGCTACAACTTCCGCATATTCTTTACCTTCGTGAGTTACCCATTTAACTCCTTCGCGAAGCCTTAAAGTCCATACAAGGCCGTCATCAGATACACTCCATTCGGTAGCCAAGCAGGGTTGTATAACACCATATTTGTCATAGTCAATCAAAGTGTCCACAAGATTGGCTGCCAATGCAAATTCGTTGGTTGTAGCAGTTTTCAAATAATTAAGTGTAGTGACTTCGCCGGAATACAAAGTCCTATATTCTTGTTGTGCCTCTGCCGAAGTCTCTTCTGTCTTTCCGCTTCCGCCGGTACATGCTGTCAAAACCATCATCAGTGCCAATACTAAAGCCAATACTCTTTTCATTGTTACCCTCCTTCATTCTAAATTCCCTTAATTTTTCAATTTATCCTAATAGCTGAATATCTCTTATAAAAGATGCTCAGCATTATGGATCAGATTTTATTATCCCATATGAAATTCTTTAGAAAATTATTCTTTCTCTTTTTATTAAATCTTCGTAACTTTCCCTTTCTATCATTATTCTCTCTCCGTCTTTGCCAAGCAAAAGCACGGCAGGCCTTGGAGTCCCATTATAGTTACTTGCCATAGAATGGTTATAAGCACCTGTACTCAATACAGCCAATATGTCTCCTCTCTCTATTTCAGGAACTTTCAAATCCCAAATCAGGATATCTCCTGACTCACAACATTTTCCTGCTATAGTAACATACCTGTCCGGTTCTTTATCGTATTTATTTGCAACAATAGCTTCATATTTCGCGCTATATAATGCAGGTCTGGGGTTGTCAGGCAATCCTCCGTCTACACTCACATAGGTTCTAACATCAGGTATATCTTTAACTGCTCCGACTGTATACAGTGTAATTCCTGCTTCACCTACAATCCATCGTCCAGGTTCTATTATGACTGAAGGGATATCCAAATCCAACAGTTTGCAGTTTTCCAGAACAGCATTCATGATGCTGTCTGTATAATACCTTAAAGGTTTCACACCATCTCTGTTGGTATAATATATTCCATATCCCCCTCCGGTATTTAACTCTTTTGCAATAAATCCAAAATCATCTTTAAGCCTCTTGTAAAGTCTTGCAACTATCTCTACAGACTTAACGTAGCATTCATTATCAAACAGATTAGAACCTATATGGAAGTGAAAGCCCATAAGTTCGATGTGTTCACTGTTTAAAACTTTTATCATTACCTCATCTATGCTTTTCTTATCTAAAGGTATGCCAAATTTAGAATCCTTTTGACCTGTACTCATAAATTTATGCGTATCTCCTTCAACACCGGGGGCTATTCTTATCAATATTTTGACCTTTTTATCCATCCTGGCAGCTATTTCTTCTATCATATACAGCTCGTCCATATGATCGACAACAATTCTTCCTACATCATGGCTGATGGCCATCTCAATTTCATTGTAGCTTTTATTATTTCCATGGAAAAATATCTTTTCCATAGGGAATCCTGCTTTTATCGCAATATATAACTCACCGCCGGAAACAACATCAAGCCCAAGACCTTCACTTTCTATGATTTTACACATTGTCATGGTTAAAAATGCTTTACTGGCATATACAGCTTTAGTGTTTTCGTACTTTTCCAAGAAATCTGATTTTATTTCCCTGCATTTCTTTCTGATTATCTCTTCTGAGAGTACATATAATGGTGTACCATACTTTTTTGCAAGTTCAACAGTGTCATAACCTGCAAATGTAAAGTTGCTTGTATGCTTTATCTTATTCACAATGACAACTCCCTTTAATATTAGATTCAAAATATTCTAAAAAAAGATAAAGCAATTACTATGCCAATATATTGCCTTTTCAAAGTACATAAGTAACATGCATTCTATTGAGATATCAAAAAATTAACTGACATAAATCAAAATAAAGCTTTCCGCTTTTTCGGACATTTTTTCTTAAATATTCTAGAGATATTTATTTCACATGATATCTAGATGCTACATGCTTTCCGGAATTTCGAACTGTTTCCGCATTTCAGGACAATTCTATGTTATATTTTTTGATTTTTTCATAAAAAGAAGATTTACCTATTTTCAGCGACTTCATAGCAGCCTTTTTGTCCCCATTGTTCGCCAATATTGCTTCAACTATGGCATTTTTTTCTGCCTCTTCTATCGCTTCCTTTAGAGGTCTTACATTTTTCGCTTCTGCCTTTTTACTATTTTTGTCTTTATTTATGGCTAAATGACTAGATAAAATCGTATTCCCCTCAGTAAGATTCACTGCCCTCTCTAGTACGTTTTCCAGCTCCCTTATATTGCCAGGCCAATCATAGCTTGTTAGAACATTAAGTGCTTCTCCTGATATTCTTTTTGTTTCACATCCTATCCTTTTACATATGGAAGGCAGTATGTACTGAACCAAAGGATATATATCTTCCTTTCTTTCTCTTAATGGAGGTATACATATTGGAAACACATTGATTCTATAGTAAAGATCCTCTCTGAATCTTCCGCTCAGCATTTCTTCCTCAAGGTTCTTATTTGTTGCTACTATTATTCTTACATCCACTTCAATTTTTTTGTTGCCACCAATCTTATAAAAAGTTTTGTCCTGTAATACCTGGAGTAGCTTCACCTGTAAAGGCAAGGACATTTCACCTATTTCATCGAGAAAAATTGTACCTCCTTGAGCAAGTTCAAACATTCCCGGTTTTCCTGAAGTTTTAGCGCCGGTAAAAGCTCCTCCCTCATATCCAAAAAGCTCACTTTCCAATAAGTTTTCCGGTATAGAACCACAGTTAACATGTATGAAAGGCTTATCCTTAGTTTTGCTGTTGTCGTGTATTGCCTTTGCCAGCATACTTTTGCCTGTTCCGCTTTCTCCAAGTATTAAAACAGTTGAATTTATTTTAGAAGCTTTTATTGCAAGCTTTTTTACATTTATAATTTCTCTGCTGTCTCCAATTATTTCAGGCATCATCTTATATGCCAATTCTTCTTCTCTAAGCCTTCTTTCCATTTGCTCCAGATTGTGCAACGCTTCATCTCTCTGCCTGATTACCTTTTTTATTTCAGATATATCTTCAACCTTCAGTACAGCTCCAACCCTTTTTCCTTCTTTATCAACAGGCATAAGAGTACAGATAGTAGGTCGCCCGTTTATCTCCTTAAACTGGTTTTCATAACTGATGTTTTCTCCTGTTGCTGCAGCATAAAATTCTTTTACAGTAGAGCCTCCTTTATGAATCTCAAAAATATCTCTGCCTATCACATCCAAGAGTTCAGAATTTTTTCCTTTGGCCATAAATCTCTTCCCCATGAATAAATCATTTATGGCCTCGCCTCTTGCAGTATATCCATGTGTTTGGTAAAACTTAAGTCTTTTCGTATTCCCGTCAAGCACAACAATATGTCCTATACATTTGATATATGTCATTACATATGTTTCGTTGTTCACTTTTATGCTTATATTTTTGTCTTTAAAATCTATTACAATTGATATATCAATACCTGAGTAAGAACAATCAAGCTCTAAGATGTTTGTATCATAATCAGGCGTTATATATTTATACAATGCTTTTTCACCTTTGTAACTTCTATATCGACCTACAGCAACAATTGCATCACCTAGTTTTATTCCTCGCTCATATATTCCTATGCATTCCAAGGACTCAGGTGTCAGATTGCCATCATCCTTACCTAAGCAATTGTCACCTATAATTACAATGTCTCCATTTTCAATTCTTCCTGACTCATGGTTTATACCATTACTTGGAGTAATACCGAATATTTCCTTAGCTTTACTATTATAAAGCTGTATTTTCCCCTTATTATCAATAAATATAAAACCTTCCGACATCATATCAGTAAACATTTTTACATAACTGTCCTTAGAAAACATAAGCATCTTCCTTATCAAAATATTGATAATATAATTCTACGTTATTATAATGAATTCCTTTTTTGATATTGTCTTTTTTTTAATCATTGTCCTGGAAAGTCTTGTACAATTCGTACATTTCATCCTTATGCTTCATCAAGGAGTCCACTATATTCGGATCAAAATGCGTTCCTTTGCCTTCCAGTATTATGCTTAAAGAATCTTCAAAGGAAAAAGCTTTCTTGTATGGCCTTTCACTTGTCAAGGCGTCGAAAACATCCGCTACGGCAACTATTCTTGCACTGAGAGGAATCTCAGTTCCTGCTTTCTTGTTGGGATATCCTGTGCCATCCCATCTTTCATGATGATTCTCCGCAATTTCAATTCCCATTTTAAAAACACCGTTCTCCCTTTTTCTCATATGCTTTTCAGCTGCTTTTAACACTTCTGCGCCATATATCGTATGTTTTTTCATCTCTTCGAATTCCTGCTCTGT
>DUSG01000024.1 GCA_012842725.1 Clostridiales bacterium | reverse complement strand
CCTTTCTTTACTTTAATGAACAATAAGCTTTAATCCTATCTAATGAATGCTTCCTTCTTGAAATGCGGCAGAAGCTTTTTGTTTAGCTCTCTGTTTCTGAACTTCAAAGATAATAATTGCACAGGATACAGCTGCATTTAGTGATGATATTTTTCCTGCCATAGGTATTCCAACAATAAAATCACAGTTTTCTTTCACCAATCTTCCAAGACCTTTTCCTTCACTTCCCACCACCAATGCCAAAGGTCCTGTCAAATCTTTTTCATAATAGACTTCACCGTCTGCATCTGCTCCGGCTATCCACAAACCTTTTTCCTTCAAATAGTTTATGGTTTGATTTATATTGGTAACTTTAGCTACAGGCACATATTCAACAGCACCTGCAGATATTTTACCTATTATGGGAGTTAAGCTGGCTGCTCTTCTTTTAGGTATAACTACACCATGAACTCCGGCCCCGTCACAGCTCCTGAGTATAGAGCCAAGATTCTGCGGGTCTGTTATTTCATCCAATATTACTATGAAAGGATCCTCTCCCTTCTCCTTAGCTCTCTCCAGAATCTCATCTATATCGTAATATTTATATAATGCGGCAGAAGCAATTACTCCCTGATGATTCTTAGTCTGGGACATATGGTCAAGCTTAGCCTTGTCAACCTCTTTTATAAGTATGTTTTTATCTCTTGCTATTGCAATGATCTGCTTTATTGAGCCTTCCAACTGGCCTTTCTGTACAAAAAGTTTGTCTATTTCTCTTCCTGACTTAAGTGCTTCCAGTACGGGATTCCTACCTTCTATTAAATTTATATAATAGTCTTCATATATTTCTTCATCTTGTACCGGCATAAACTTTTCTTCTTTCAGAGCCTTTTTCTTATTAAGTTTAACTGCTTTTTTATCAGATTTTTTCATTTTCTTATCGCTCTTTTCGTTCTGTTTCTTCTTATCTCTTGTTGCCATATCCATCATCCTTTTATGAAATTTTACAATTATATTATCTTCAGTTTGTTTTTTAGTATTCTCTATAATTAAATTATAGACTTCTAAACTTTTCTCTTATTTCCAACATTTTACCGCAGCTCATGCTCCCCTCTGGACATGGTCCGTTTAGGCAGTCAGGCCCCGCATTCTTGAATAGTATAGGAGCAACTTCTCTAACTTTTTTCAGCATTTCTGTTGCCATATTTCTAATTTCCCATTGAGCTCTTTCACAACATCTCATTCTGAAAAAATTGAGCAATGCTCTTGCAGACATGGTAAACACTATTTTAGTTTCACATGCATTGGGAAATACATATCTGGCGTCTTCTATTGAAACTTTTTCAGCCATTTGAGCTGCCTTCTTCTCCGATTGTCCTTCTCTTATGTATTTGTCATAATTTTGCTTATACAGTATTTCCACCAATTTGTCATAGACTTTCTGATCTTCTTCCATGGCTTTTACGAATAATTCACGTGCCTCTTCTATGGCAGCTATTTGCGGTGGAATAACATACTCAAACTGATCCAGCTTTACATATCTTTGCGATTGCTGGGAATAAGAACACCCTATCCTGTGTCTGACCAATTGGTGAGTAAGAACCCTGCTTACTCCTTCCACTGCAAATGTAAATGAAACATGCTCTATAGGGCTCTCATGTCCAAGATCCATCAGCATGTTAAGGAACTTTGATACCTTTTCTTCATCCAGCCCTTCCATTATTTCATCTATACCGACTTTTGAATAACATAGTTTGGCAGCTGCCGCAATCAGTTTCTCCGGTTCCGGAGTATAGCGAATCAATTCTACCTTCATATGTATCCTTCCTCATTTCATAATATTTTAATATTATACTTTATCAACAAGCATACAGATTATCTTGATACCAATCTTTTAAATCGTTTTTTAGGTATATACTGTTAATTATTTATATTTTAATTATATTAGGTAGGTTTGTCCACAACTATTCATATATTCTCGTTTATAATTAAAATGCCGGGAATGGCAACTGCCGTTCCCGGCATTTTAATTATATCTTTTTATGATTGTCATCATAACTCATTTCAACGATAAGATGAAGAATTTCCATAAGTCTGCCCATGCAATTATTTAGATAAAGATATCCTAAAAGAGCCTCAAATCCAGTGGCTTGCTTATATTCTGCCAACTGCGCATTCTTAGGCATTGAAGTGGTTTTTGCATTTCTTCCTCTTCTGACTACATCTTTTTCTTCTTCCGTGAGATAACTTTCGAGCTTTTCTACCATCTCTGCCTGAGCCTTAGCTTTGACAAATAAAACCGCTTTATTGTGAAGTTTAGAAACTCTTGTATTCCCTCCTGAAACAACCAGAGTTCTTACAAAAAGCTCATATACGGAATCACCGACATATGCAAGTATAGAAGGATTATACATTCTAATATCTGATTTCTTAATCCCGCTTATAATGCTATCTTCAATGTGCTGTAAATATCCGCTGTATTTTTTGTCTATTGAATTATGTTCCTGAAATCTATTCTCTTTGTCCATACAGTTATATCCTTCTCCATTTAACTCCCTGAGGTGTATCTTCCAAAATTATACCTCTCTTCTTTAAATCATCTCGTATCTTATCTGCTAAAGCCCAGTTTTTCTCTTTCCTAGCTTTCTGTCTTTCTTCTATGAGTCTCTCTATTTCATCATCAAGCTTTTCTTCTTCTTTGTTTACAATTCTGAGTATGCCTGTCAGTTCCGTAAACATGTCATATGCCGCTTTTATTAAAGATTTTGATGAACTTTCATTGATATTTGAATTGATATCCCTCACCAAATCAAATATTACGGCAACTGCATCAGCAGTGTTCAAATCATCATCCATAGCTTCTATGAATCTATCTCTATAGGTTGATAATCTGTTCCTGAATGCTTTATCATCTTCGTTTTCTTCCTTATCCTCTGCATTTGCCATCAGATGCAAAAGATTATTCTTTGCAATATAGAGCCTTTCCAAGCTATTTTTTGTGCTGTCCAACAAATCTTTACTGAAGTTTATTGGGCTTCTATAATGGGAAGAAATCATAAACAGCCTTACAACTTCAAGGTCATATAATTTGCTAATGTCTCTGACAGTAAAGAAATTTCCCGCAGATTTTGACATTTTTTCATTGTTTATGTTTATAAAGCCATTATGCATCCAATATCTTGCAAAGGGCTTTCCTGTTGCTGCTTCGCTTTGTGCTATCTCGTTTTCATGATGAGGGAATATCAAATCCTGTCCGCCTGAGTGAATATCTATCGTCTCACCCAGATATTTCATCGCCATTGCTGAGCATTCAATATGCCACCCCGGTCTTCCCGGTCCCCAGGGGCTATCCCATGCCGGTTCCCCCGGCTTTTGCTTCTTCCACAGAGCGAAATCCATAGGATGTTTCTTCTGCTCTCCTACCTCTATTCTTGCACCGGCTTCCAGTTCTTCCATGTTTTGTTTTGAAAGTTTTCCGTATTCCTTGTATTTCTGTGTATCAAAATAAACATCCCCGTCTACTACATAAGCAAATCCTCTATCCATTATCTTTTTTATCACTTCGATGATATCAGGTATCATTTCCGTCACTCTGGGATGATAATTCGCTCTTTTTATCCCTAATCCTTCCGCATCCTTAAAGTATTCCTCAATATATTTGTCTGCTACTTCTTTTTCAGTTACGCCTTCTTCCTTTGCCCTTCTTATAATCTTATCATCAACATCGGTAAAGTTCTGAACAAAAGTAACTTTGTAGCCTTTGTACTCCAAATAGTTTCTAAGTATATCAAATATGATAAAAGGTCTTGCATTTCCTATATGAAAATAGTTATATACGGTAGGTCCGCAAGAATACATTTTAACCTCGCCAGGTACTAAAGGCACGAATTCTTCTTTTTTTCTTGTCATGGTATTATATATTTTCATATTATCCCTCCGCTATATATTAGTATTGTAATTCCTGAATGTGATAATTATTATTTTTATATTAAACGGGTTTATTTTACTAATAAAAATTAAAGTCGCCCCGTAAGAGGCGACAATATGACGCGGTTCCACTCTTTTTTCAGCTCAAAATTTTAACGGCATTGCCGCCTATGATTACTATTATTTCACCATAGGTGCTAACAGGAGCACTTCAATATATCTCTTCCAAAGACCTCTCGCAGCCAAAGGAGGCCTCTCTCTGCTGGTGCCGATATATTTACTCTTCCTGGTCATCGCTTCGTATATTAAGTTTTGTATTATATAATATTATGAGAAAAAAGTTATTTTGTGTCAATATCCAAAACGTATTTCATGTATCTTTTATTACCTATGTAAATATATATTTCTTCAGGCACTGATTTTTTCCTGTCCTTCCTCATCAATAATACCCTGAAACCTTCTTTGCTTCCTTCCATTCCTCTGACAAATTTTATTGGCGAAGCTGATAGGGTTTCTTTATATACATATTGATTATCTAAATAGACAATTCTTTCAGAAGGAACTGAATCACTGTTGGAAGGCGCATTTGAAGGAACTATTACTCTAACAAATAAAGACATCACTATTATCAGGATTATTGATATAAACGTAAATCTGCTGCCGCTGGAATTATTTATGATTTTCCTGAACATATAACTCACCTTGTTTCACAAGAATATACCCCGGCTACCGCATAAGCAGCAATCCCTTCTCCGGTTCCGGTAAAACCCAGACCTTCCGTGGTTGTGGCTTTTATATTTATCCTGTCAACACTTATATTCAATACGGAAGAGATATTTTCCTTCATGGCTTTTACAAAAGGAAGAATTTTCGGCTTTTGGGCTACAACTATGCTATCTATGTTTGATATTTTATAATTTGCCTTCTCAACTGCTTCAGCAGTTCTTTTAAGAAGAATCAAACTGGATATGTCTTTATAGGAAGGATCAGTATCAGGAAACAAGGCGCCTATGTCTCCCAGTCCGCAAGCTCCAAGCAATGCATCGATTATAGCATGTATAAGCACATCAGCGTCCGAATGGCCTAACAGACCTTTTTCATAAGGTATTTCCACACCACCGATTATCAGTTTTCGCCCTTCCACCAATCTATGCACATCATAACCATTGCCTACTCTATACACATTAAATCCTCCCAGATTCCAGAATATATTCCGCAAAGGCTAAATCTTCGGGGGTAGTTATTTTTATATTCTCATAACTGCCTTCAATGACTTTAACTCTTACTCCCATCTGCTCTACCATCATGGAATCATCAGTAGCTTTGATTCCATTGGCTTTGCAGAATTCATAGGCTTGTACAATTATTTCTCTTTCAAAAACCTGAGG
>DUSG01000198.1 GCA_012842725.1 Clostridiales bacterium | reverse complement strand
AGAAATTACGGTTCTCAAGGACAGCAAAGGTCAGCGCTTTTATCTTTGAAGCTTTCGGAGATAGAATATATAAAGGATGAAAAAGGTTCATCGCCTATACTGCTGTTGGATGATGTATTTTCCGAATTGGATAAATCCAGACAGAGTTTTTTGATTTCATATATAAAAGGTGTACAAGTTATACTCACATGTACGGATTATGAAAGTTTGAACCTGAAAAAAGATGCAGATTGCAACATTTATAATGTAATAAATGGAAAAGTATACAAAAAGTAATCAAAAGGTTATAATAAGTGGAGGGATCTTTTTAATGTTTATTCACCTTGGCGGAGATGTAGTGGTGCCTATTAAGGATATAATTGCCATTATGGATATAGAATCTACTACAAATTCCCATAACACCAAAGAGTTTCTTAAAACTGCAGAGGATGAGGGTTTTATAGTTAAAATTTCGGATGATAAACCAAAATCATTTATAATAACTGAAAGAGATAATAAAACAGTAATCTATTTATCTCCCATATCATCTGTTACTCTTTACAGAAGAGCCAATTTTTTGGATGATGTTACACTGAAGTAGATATTACAGGGGGAATGCATATGACAGACAATAAACAAACTCCGGTATATGAAGCGGAACAAATACAGGTATTAGAAGGTCTTGAAGCGGTAAGAAAAAGACCCGGTATGTATATAGGAAGCACGGGTATAAAAGGTCTTCACCATTTGGTATGGGAAGTCGTTGATAACAGTATAGATGAAGCTATAGTTGGTGTATGTAAAAATATAAAACTTATAATTCATAAGGATAATTCCGTTACCAATATAGATGACGGTAGAGGTTTTCCGGTAGGAATGCATCCAAAGTTGAAAAAACCTGCAGTTGAAGTAGCTTTGACCGTTCTTCATGCAGGAAGTAAGTTTGGAGGCGGAGGATACAAAGTATCGGGCGGTCTCCACGGCGTAGGTGTGTCTGTTGTAAATGCCCTTTCAGAGTATTTGGAAGTTGAGGTAAAAAGGGAAGGTAAAATATTTTACCAGAGATTTGAAAGGGGAAAGCCTGTAACTGAGCTTAAAGTCATAGGTGAGTGCGGTTCGGAAACAGGAACCAAAATAACCTTTAAGCCTGACCCGGAGATATTCGATGAATTGGAATACAGCTTTGATATGCTGGAACACAGGCTAAGAGAAATGGCCTTTCTGAATAAAGGTATAAGGATTGTATTAGTCGATGAGAGAACAGATACGGAAAGAGTTTATCAATTTGACGGAGGATTAGTATCTTTTGTAAAGTTTTTAAATAAGAATAAAGAAGTTCTGCATGAAGAACCGTTATATATTTATTCACAAAAAGATGATATTATTATCGAAGCAGCTCTTCAGTATAACGACAGTTATAATGAAAATATTTATACATTTGCCAACAATATAAATACCATGGAAGGCGGTACACATGCCGTCGGTTTAAAAAATGCGGTAACGAAGGCAATAAACGATTATGCCAGAAAGTACAAATACCTAAAAGACAATGATTCCAATCTTTTGGGAGAAGATGCCAGAGAAGGTTTGACTGCAGTTTTAAGCGTAAAGATTCCAAATCCTCAATTTGAGGGACAGACGAAAACCAAACTTGGAAATCCGGAAGTTAGAGGTATTGTTGACAGCGTAGTATATGAAGCGTTGGAAACATTTTTGGAAGAAAACCCGTCTTTGGCTAAAACTATTGTAGACAAAGCAATAATGGCTTCCAGAGCCAGAGAAGCCGCCAGAAAGGCTAGAGAACTGACAAGAAGAAAATCAGCCTTGGAAACAACTACATTACCGGGAAAATTGGCGGATTGTACTGAGAAGGATCCTTCATTATGCGAAATATATATCGTTGAGGGTGATTCTGCGGGAGGCTCTGCTAAACAAGGAAGAGACAGAAGATTCCAGGCAGTTCTGCCTTTAAGAGGAAAGATATTGAATGTTGAAAAAGCCAGATTAGACAGAATATTGTCCAGTGAAACCATAAGATCCATGATCACTGCTTTTGGCGCAGGAATAAGTGATGATTTTAATATAGAAAAGATGAGATATGGCAAGATAATACTGATGACAGACGCAGACGTAGACGGTGCTCACATAAGGACATTGATGCTGACGTTTTTCTATAGATACATGAGGCCTTTGATAGAAGCCGGATATGTATATATAGCACAACCTCCGTTATACAGAATCAGAAAATCCGGAAGAGGAAAAGACAAGGATTATTATGCATACAGCGATGAACAGCTTGACAAAATTCTGAAAGAAATAGGAAGGGATAATGTAACCATTCAGAGATATAAAGGTCTTGGAGAGATGAACCCTGAACAGTTGTGGGATACTACCATGAATCCGGAAACCAGAACCATGTATAAAGTAACTCTGGAGGATGCAGTGGCAGCGGACGATATATTTACTATCCTTATGGGAGATAAAGTAGAACCCAGAAGGGAATTCATTGAACAAAACGCCAAATATGT
>DUSG01000197.1 GCA_012842725.1 Clostridiales bacterium | reverse complement strand
ATCAACTTTATAACTACAAAAAATGAACTGTTGAAGAGCAAAAATGAAAGCAAGACTTATTCCAAAATGATAACAAGAGGCTCTAATGTGAAGTATTTGGGAAAATATCTTGAAAGCAAGAAAATGGGGATAAAATGCTTCCTTTGCGGTGAGGACATGGAATTCTTTGATGTAAACGGCAAAGTGATGGGAGCTTGCCCCGATTGCGATACGGAAATTGAAATTGAATTCAATAAATAAGCTGCCTTACGGCAGCTTATCTTATTATAATTGTCTAGGAGCGAAAGTTGCGCAGTCAGTTTCTTCAGTGCTTTTGGCATTTCTAGGTTGAATCTCAATTCTTGAAGCTGTGCAGTGGTCGTGTTCATCATGGTATATGCATGTATTGACTACACACTTTACCCCCGGAAGAGGATTATGTGTATTATTTACTCTGCCTTGCACCATATCTACCTCCATTAGTTTTTTCAATTATATTATCTTGTTTTAAAAGCCATGTTATGCTGGAATTTTTTCTCTATATTCCTATTATCTTAATTGGTTCAGAAATCGCAATTTCATTTTCTTTGACAATTGAATCATAAGCTAATACTTTAACACCCAGAGATGCTGATTTTCTCAGCTCTTCCGAGAAATCCGGATCCATGGAGAAATTTGGTGAAAAGGCTTGAACTCCTTTCATCTGAATCAAAAAAATCACATATCCTTCATAACCATTTGCCACTGCATCAGCCATTTCCTCTAAATGCCTCCTGCCTCTTTCCGTAGGCGCATCAGGAAACATAGCCAGTCCATTTACTTCCAAAGTAACACCTTTGACTTCTATAAAACCTTTGGAATTTTCTTTTTCATAATAAATGTCAAATCGGGAATTGCCATAAGAAACTTCCTTTTTTAATTTTTTCACATTTGATATCGGAGGTATTTTGTTCTGTTTTATTGCTTCATATACCACTTGGTTCGGCACCTGGGAATCGATATTTATGAGCATGTCTCCTTTGTAGGCTGCTATTAAAGAATAAGCCGTCTTGCGATTTGGATTTTCCGATACCTCTAATATTACTCTGGCTCCTTCTATCAATATTTCTTTACATCTTCCCGTGTTTTTTACGTGTGCTATTTCCTCTTTCCCATCAACCAAAACATGGGCAATAAATCTATTAGGTCTTTTAATGAATATGCCTTCTTTAATAATTCTGTACTTCATAATTATCCTTTCAATATTTTATTCAATGCATCTATAGTATACTCAATTTCCTGCTCAGTATTAAAATGGTTGAAGGAAAAACGCACTGTTCCCTGAGGGAATGTCTCAAGAGTCTTATGAGCCGAAGGAGCACAGTGAAGGCCGCATCTTGTTGCTATGCCAAAGTCCTTATCCAGCAAATATGATATTTCTGCATTATCCCTATCGATGCAGTCTATTGATACAACCGCTGTCCTTCCTTCGGTACCGTCAATTCCTACTAATCTTACATTCTCTAAAGTTTTAACTCCGTCTATGAATAATCGTGTCAGTTCAAGCTCTCTCCCTCTTATATTGTCTATTCCCTCTTTTTCAACATATTTTAATGCCGCGTTCAATCCGAAGACACCGGGTATATTTATTGTGCCGGCCTCAAATTTATCCGGCATAAAAGGAGGTATCTCCTCTGAGTCCGACATGCTTCCTGTCCCACCTGAAACCAAAGGTTCCATCATTTCAGCCATTTCATCGGTAATAATAAGTCCTCCGATTCCCTGGGGGCCCAATAGGCCTTTGTGACCAGTAAAGGCAAGACCATCTATGTTCATCGCTTTCATATCTATATTAAATGCTCCTGCTGTCTGAGCAGAATCCACAACAAGCTTTATACTGTTCTTCTTGCATATCTCACCTACTTCATATATAGGCATTATAGTTCCGCAAACATTGGAAGCATGTGTCATAATGACCGCTCTGGTATTTTCTTTTATATTCTCTTCTATGTCCTTGGGATTCAGCCTTCCTTCCGTATCGCATTTTACCTTTGTAAACTCTACTCCCTTTTTATGCATCTGCATCAGCGGCCTCATGACCGCATTATGCTCCATGGACGTGACAATGCAATGGTCTCCGGGTTTTAACAGACCTTTGATTATGAAATTCAGGCTATATGTTATATTTGGAGTAAATATAACATTGTTGCAATTGGAATAGTTAAACAACTTTATCAATCTTTCTCTCGTATCCAGAACCACTTCTGCAGCAGAATATGCACTTTTATATCCACCCCTATTTATATTCGTTCCTATATTTTCTATGTAATTTATCATAGCTTCAGCTACACCTGGCGCTTTAGGATAAGATGTAGCTCCGTTATCTAAATATACTTTCTTCATAAAAATCCCTCCAATAATTTAATAGTACTATAAAATCGATTCATAATCCATAAACAATCATTGATAGTTTCTATTGTAGAAGTTTTTATTATAGATATTTTAAATGCCATTTTTTTAACAATCTATATTATACTTAAATGTGTATAGCAAATTTTGGGAGGTGCAGAAATTGAACGAAAAAAAAGGAATAATTTTTACCGGAATTATAGTAGGTGCTATAGCTGTATTATTGGTTAAATTAGGCAATCCTGGCAACATGGGGTTTTGCATTGCTTGCTTTTTGAGGGATGTTGCCGGAGCATTAGGTTTACATAGCGCAGGTGTGGTACAGTATGTCCGCCCTGAAATAATAGGTCTTGTTATAGGAGCCTTCTTAATGTCCGTCGTCGGAAAAGAGTTCTCTGTAAGAGGAGGTTCCGCACCTTTTACCAGATTCGTACTTGGTTTTACAGTAATGATAGGTGCTTTGATGTTTTTGGGTTGTCCCCTTAGAATGATATTGAGAATCGCGGGCGGAGACCTAAATGCAATAATAGGACTTGTAGGATTCACTGCCGGAATATATATAGGCATTATATTCCTCAACAAAGGTTTCAGCTTGAAAAGAACCTATAGTCTACCTAAGTTTGAAGGTTATCTTTTCCCAGGCGTCATATTCGCACTATTTATTATATTCTTAGCAGTTCCATCCCTTCTAAAATTCAGTCAGGAAGGACCTGGAGCAGCTCATGCGCCTGTTATAGTATCTTTGGCTGCTGGCCTTATAGTAGGTGCATTGGCTCAGAAAACAAGGCTTTGTACAGTTGGCGGTATAAGGGATTTAATATTATTCAGAGACTGGCATTTGATTTCCGGCTTTATAGCAATATTGGCAACTGCATTAATTGGAAACGTTGTTCTTGGCCAGTTTAAGCTTGGATTTGCAGGCCAGCCTATAGCTCACACTGACGGCTTGTGGAATTTTCTAGGAATGGCTTTGGCTGGTTTTGGCTCCGTATTATTGGGAGGATGTCCTTTAAGGCAACTGATTTTAGCTTCTGAAGGCAATACCGATTCCGTTATAACAGTACTGGGCTTAATTTCAGGAGCAGCCTTTGCTCATAATTTCAAGCTGGCATCATCAGCAAACGGTCCAACTCCAGGAGGACAGATAGCTGTAATAATAGGCTTCATTGTGATGCTTGCAATAGCTTACTTTAATACTGAAAAATCTACGGAAATCAAGATGAAGGAGGATGTTGAAATTGAAGCTTAATTCCATCGATGCGAGGGGAAGATCCTGCCCTGAACCAGTGCTCATGACTAAAAAAGCCCTTCAGAACAATCCAGAAGCGTTGGAAGTTCTTGTAGACAACATGACAGCAAAAGAAAATGTAACGCGATTTGCCAAAAATTCAGGATATAATGTAGAAGTGACTCAAAATGGCAATGATTACATTTTGAGTCTCAAAAAATAGATAGCTATGGAATATATCGCAACTTTTTTCTCCCATTTCGGAGCCATAAAATACGGCAAGTTTCTATCAAGCAAAAAAATATCTTCAGAAACAATGCCGGTGCCAAGAAAACTAAGCTCAAGCTGTGGTGTCTGTGTCAAATTCAAAACCAGCGAGGATATAAAAAACATGATAAGCGAGGATATTGACAAAATATATTTGATAGATGGCTCTGATATAAAACTCATATACGAAAACAAGTAAAAAAGTTTTTATAGGAATCCACTTTCATGGATTCCTATTTTTCAATTTTTGATTCCAGCTCAGATAACAAATCCAAGTACTTCTTTTGTACTCCGACACCTTCTGCTTTCTTTTCATAATTTCTGCTCTCATCGTCTATTACATCCAATGTTTCTTTTTTCAGATTGTTTTCAGCAAACTTAAATACCACATTATCTTCCTTATGGATATGCCTTTTCAATAGATTAACATATCCCATGGCGGCGGCGATAATATCAAGCTTCGCTTCCTCAACTCCGGATTCCAGCTTCTTTAATGCTTCCTCCAGATCGCTCATGTGTAATCTGCCCAAATCATGCTCCACCAGCATACCATGCTTCACTAGCTTTTCTGCTGCAGAGCCCAGTTCCTCCGACATTCTATTGAACAGCATAATTTCTTCTTTCCCATGGTGATGCTTATCAGCATAATTTCTAACGAAATCAATTATTTTATAAAAATCCTGATAATCCACCGGTTCATTCTTTAATATTTTGAGGCAATATTTTCTCGTAACTTGCAGCATTCTAAGTATGTTTTTATGTTCCATCATCATAATATCTATAGCCTTCAATTTGTTAACCTCCATATCATATATATTTAAGGGTAAAGAACATAAGTCGCTCTTTACCCTTACATTCAATGCTTAATTGATTCTTTTAACCTTCTAATGAGTACATCAACATCAAAACCGTGAACTGCAGCAGCCTCTTCCAGAGTTTCTGCCTGAGCTGACGGTCAACCTACACAGCCCATACCAAACCCCATCAAGATCTCAATGCTTTCAGGATATTTCCTTACTATTTCGCCGATGGTCATGTCTTTGTTAATATCCATGTTCACACCTCCT
>DUSG01000196.1 GCA_012842725.1 Clostridiales bacterium | reverse complement strand
TTAGTGGATATAGGCATGCTGGTCGGTGATGGCGGAGGAGTTACGGAAGAATACGTACAGAAGGAGATGGATAGGCTGACAGCAGCAATTTCAATACTGAAGCTGAAGGGTCTCTATGAAGAGGCTTTGAGATACAGAGGGACGAGGAACTTTACTGATAAAGATGAAGTTAAATGGCCTGAAGGAAGAAACATAATGGCTTATTTGAAGGATAATCCCGAAATAGGATTCATCGGAGATGACAAAGGCCGCTTCCTTCCATATGCCAAGATAGATGAACAATCATATTTTAAGGTGTTGCTGGAAACTTTAGGTTATAAGCAAATCCGCTCAGGAGAAGGAGATTTTCACTGGGAAGATACGCTGGAGTTTGCTTCCCATATAGGATTGAAACCTTCATACAAGAAAGTGTTTACAATCGATTTGCTGGCTAAGGCTACCGTTTCCGCCTTAAAAGCAAAAACCAAAGACGGTGTAAGATATATCAATATACTCATTGAAAAAGGAGCGGTGAAAAAGTCAAGGGCAATTGCAGCGGGGCTTTTGAACAGCCTCACAGATGTTAAAATCAAAAGTGTTAAAGCTGTAGGCAATACAGTTGTTGAAGTGGTATTTGAAGAAGATATAAGCTATTATGATGTGGAAGATTTATATAACTATGAAATATCAGGCTTAAATATAAAGAGCGCTTATCTGGTAAGAAAAGATGCCATAAGATTGGAAACCTCTGCCCAAAGTTCAGGCAAGCTTTATACTCTTACTGTGGGAGATGTAAAGGTAAAATTCACAGGAGTGGCAAAAATATCAGGTTCACCGCAGATTAGAACAGTGAAAAGCGAGGATATAGAGACGGTAGTGGTGGAATTTGACAAAGAACTTGATTATTATTCTGCTACTGATGTTTCCAACTACTCCATATCGGGGGTAAAAATAAGGGATGCAGAACTGGAAGGCAAAAAGGTTACTTTAACTACTCAGGGTTTGCAAGCAAGGAAGCAGTATACCTTAAAAGTAACCAACATTAAGTCTGTCGATGGTTCCAATTTAAGAAGCAGTAGCAAGAGCTTCTACACCAGACCTGATACCACTGCGCCAAGGCTGAAGGATGTAAAAGCCGAAACGAACCAGAGAGTTGTGGTAAGGTTTACTGAACCTGTAACCAAAGAATCAGCGGAAGATTTGAGAAACTATTATATCACAAGCAGCAACGGTGAGCTGGAGATATGGGATGCAAAACTGGTGGGAGAAGATGAGGATACGGTAGAATTGACTACAGAACCGCAGAAGGCGTCTACCAAATATGAGTTGACAGTGCAGAATATTGTGGATAAAACAAAAGCCGCCAATAAGATGGAGAGACATGCCAGGAAGACTTTCTATGGCATGAGGGAAGACAAGAGCGCTCCTGTAATGCTGAAAGATCAATTGAAAGTTCTTTCCAGAAATCATATACAAGTGGTATTCAGCGACAGCAGCAGGCTGGTAGAGGAAACCGTACTGGATGCTAACAATTATGAAGTGGTAAACAATAACAAGTATAAAGACAGCATATATGTGGAAAGCGTTGAGAAAATCTCCTACAGCGGCGGAAAATATAAAGTGATGCTGAGGGTTGAAGATTTGGAAATAAACAGTTCATACACTGTCACAGCATACAATATTGAAGATGAATTCGGAAATGTATTGGAGAAGAACAACAGCGGCACCGTCAGGGCATCAAGGGATGATTTTGCTGCTGCAACTGTTGAGAAGTATAACGTAATAAGCGGTAACAAGCTGGAAATACATTTTACGAAACCTTTGAACAAAGAAAGTGCAGGGGATATATCCAATTATGAGATAAATAACGGTATCGGAACACCTATAGAAGCCAAATATGAAGATTGCGTAGTCACATTGGAAACTGCTGAAATGATTGAAGGCAAGGTATACAGAGTCTATATAGATGGAGTATATGACATGATGGACAATCGGCTAAAGTTGAATTTCGAATTCAGGGCGAGAGCAGGAGAAAATGATGAAGAAAGTCCAAGGCTGGAGTATGTATATGCCCTGAACAAATATGTGGTAGCGGCAGTATTCGATGAACCTGTATTGTATAAGGAAGGCACTACAGCTTTGGTATTGAGGAGCAATAAAGATGAAGTTATTCTATATGCCAAGGCTTTGACGGATGACGATACGACTATCGAGTTTTCCAATTTAAAAGAAGGGGAATATCTCAAAGAAGGTGTTCTCTACACTGTGGTTAAGGCGGATTCGAAAGGGCAAATAAAATCATTGGAAGATGTAGAGGATAGAACTGTAAACAGGAAC
>DUSG01000195.1 GCA_012842725.1 Clostridiales bacterium | reverse complement strand
GCACCACAACATTTTTTATATTTCTTTCCGCTTCCGCAAGGACATGGGTCGTTCCTCCCCACTGTCTCTCCTTTTATTACTGTACCCGAAAGCCTTTGCTTTTTGGTTATTTCTTTTCTCTTTTCCTCCGTGAGGATATTATCCCACTGAGGCAATGTGTAAAGCCATTTTGCCTTAGCTGCCAGCATGTTGTAATAGAGCTTTTCCACGTCTATATCCAGTTTGACGTGTGAATCTTCCTCAAGCTCCTCCAGATTGTTAGGTTCCTTAAGGCTTGAGTTTATTCCGTCAAGAAATCCGGTAAAGTGAAGTACATCTGTACCAAACCTTTCTGCCAATTCCTTCACTGTACCTTCTACAACCTCGTTAGGATTAGTTAAAAGCTTCTCATATATGCCTTTCTCGATGTCAAAGTATGTGTCCCAGAACTTCTTTTGTACTTTAGGATTGTCGCCTTTATAGGCGGTTTCTCTCCAAGTTTCCAATAAACTCATGCTACGACTCCCTTGCTTTGTAATTTTTACCTTAAATATTATATTACAAAGGAAAGCCGTTTTCAATCTTATAATCAATTGGCCGGTATCTCCAATTGTCCTTTCAAGTTCAGATTATTTATATCATTAGCCATTATCATGCCCTTGGATATTGTATATAAATCATCATTGATGTACAGTATCCTTTCTACATTTTTGCTGCTGTTATACCAGTAAGAACCTGATTTCAAATATTCTTCTTCGCTTATGTGGCTGATTTTCCCTTTCAGTTTGAAACCGTTTTCAAGGTCTATATTATAGACATAAGCTCCTTGGAAAACAAAGCTTCCGTATTTAGGTACCTGATCTGGGCCTATAGCTTTGTCTTCGTCTTTTACCTCCATTACCGTTATAGGGAAGGCCATAAGATTTTTCTCTTTTGAGAACAGCAATGCCTTGTGGTTATATAACAATTCAGAGGTAGTGCCTCTGTCTCCTATCTTTTCTGTAAACAATTCTTTAGGATTCGCTACATCACTTACATCAAACATGGCTATCTTCATTCCCAGATAGTATGCAGTTCTTCCTCTCTCATTGCCATGTATGTCTTTGTGTATTACTTCTACTGTATCCTTGCCAAAACCTATTATGTGGTTTTCATCGTAAGGATGGATATAATCGCTGTATCCCGGTATCTTCAATGCTCCCAATATTTTTGGATTTTTGGGGTCTTTCAAGTCTATTACAAACAAGGGGTCTACGGTCTTGAATGTTACCATGTATGCCCTGCCACCCATGAATCTTACGGAATATATCTTTTCACCGGGAGCTATATCCTCTACACTGCCGACAATCTTCAAATTTTTATCCAGGATATAAAGATTGTTTTTGGATGTATGTTCATCCTCTCTCCATATTTCTCCCCTGGTGGTAGCTATGCGGAAGTAACCATTATATTCGTCCATTGAAAACTGATTCAATATTTCTCCCGGCACGCTGCCTTTGCCTGTATAAATCAGTTTGCCTTTATTCATGGCAAACCTGTAAATGACGGTTTCTCTGTCTCTGTAATAGTCATATGCTTCCGGATTTGCCGAATCATATATCACCGGATTTTTAGGCCATTCCTGAAGTTTTGTCGTCACTACATACAGGTTCTCCGCAGAAGCGTATATGTTTTGTCCTCCTCCCAGATAGGTGGATACATTTACTCCTTCTTTCAGATTGCCCAAATTAACTCCCGCTACTATAAGGTAGCTGGCAGATATGCAGTCCGGGAAATATGCTATTTTTTCATATGGGATGTTTATGAATTCTTCCCCCAATGCGCTATCCCTATAAGAAGGTGTCTTATTATCTTCATAAGAATTCATTATGTGATAGTAATTGAATCTTTTATTGGATACCAGATAAAGTTTATCCCCTATTTTTCTGGAAGAAACATATGCTCCTTCCAACTCTATCTCTCTGGTTTTGGTGATATTCTTTTTATCCGTTATATCATATTCAATCAGCTTTACAGTAGTATATGAATATCTGGGCGGATATATGGTCGACCTTTTTTCTTCAGGCATGGGCCTTACTATTGGAATACTGGTATTGGAATACCCTATTACCACTAATCTTTCCTCGTCTACGTATAGTTCCAAAGGATGTAGGTTTTCTTTATCCAATTGAATGATTTTTTCTATCTTCATCTCATTTGAAGGATAAATCTTGGCTATTACTATCCTTTGATTATTAACCTGATAAAGATATTCACCGTCCGTTTTCACCACGTCAGCCTCGTCTACACCCTGAACCTGAACATTTGTAGTTGAATAGTCCACTTTGCCTGAAGTGACTTCAGCGGCCAAATTTTTGTCTGGAGCCGGTGCAGCGGTCTTTGCTTCAGCAAGCCCTTGGGCAGTAGCAATATCAACGCTTTCTCTGATTAATGGCTCTTTGATTATTGCACCGTAATAACCTTCCCGGTCTAACCCTGCCTCTTTTAGAAGATTGTCCAGATTTTCCTCTGTGCCCACGGTTGGCAATTCCTCAGGCGCTTGCTCCGTTACGGTAAAATTCATTTTAATACTTTCACCGATGGAATTACCGCTTCTGTATTTCACATTTTTGCTTATATATAAGGTATATGCCTCACCTCTTATGTATTCTGTCAGAGGCTTTATGATTATGGTTTTTCCGTCCTGGCTTATATTTCTGCTTATAGGGATTTTCGCGCCTTTCGAATTCTTCACGTATATATTAGCCCTGTTTATTGTCCTTGCATCAAGAGGTTCATCGAATGGTATATCCAGTGTCTCATCAACATAAAAAACTTTGGCGGAAGGAAGTTCTACATAAGTTTCATCTTTAGCAAACGCGATGGCAGGAAATACCAATGCGATTATTGTAATGAGAACTATAATCCTTATAGTTTTTTTGCTTATTTTCATCGTCTTTTCTCACCTTCCTTTTATGAACAGATTTATTTTACCATATTAGACGGGATATACAGATTATGGTTCCCAAATACGGAAGATTAATGAATTCCAGAATGATTTTTCAAGCATAGAAGTGTGCTTTGTAAGTGAAAAAATGATACACAAATTTCTAGATATTTAGAAATGTGTATCATTTTTCATATTTTTAATATATATGATCCATGATTAAATCTAAATATGCTACTAGCTGTTATATCTTAAATTTGCTTATAAGTTCCTTAAGCTCTAAGGATAATTTAGCCTGTTCTTGTACTGATTCTGCCACTCCTTCCACTTTCTCCGCAGCTTCGCTCACTGTAGCAGATATTTCTTCTGTTCCTGCAGCAGATTGCTGGGCAATAGTAGAAACATTCTGCAATGAACCGCTTACCTGTTCTATAGAATCGCGCATAGTTTTTACAGCGTTCAATATATCATTGGACATACCTATGACAAAATCAGCGTCATTGTTATATTGTTCTCCTGTACTCAACAACAATTCATAGCTTGGTTTCATTTCATTAGACATAAAATCCAATACCTCTTGAGCTGCCGCAGAAAGTTTTCCAAAGGCTGATCTTACCTTGTCAACCATATTATATATATTGTCCACTGCATGACTGGACTGCTCTGCCAGATTTCTCACTTCGTCTGCTACTACTGCAAAACCCTTTCCTGCTTCTCCTACCCTTGCTGCTTCAATAGCTGCATTTAAAGCCAGCAAATTAGTCTGAGATGCAATATTGCCTATAGAATCAGCCATAACTTTTACTTCTTCAACAACGCGTCCTTCATCTAACGCGCTCATTATATTTTCATACTTTTCTTTATAAACTTTATTACTTTTTTCAATGGCTTCTATAGATTTATTCTTTATTTCAGCAGCTCTCTTTTTGATTTCATCCGCTGAATTCTTTGCTTCTTCAGCTTTTGATTCAAGTTGATGAGCAGCAGATTCAATCTCCTCTGTATAGGCGTTTACCTCTTGGGTTGTGGCGCTGAGTTCTTCTGCTCCTGCTGTAATCTCATATACGGAATTGTTAATACCCTGCATATTGGCAGATATTTGTACCATTGTATTTTCTAATTTTTCTGCTTCACTGACTACAACATCGGTGGTTTTATTAACTTCAATCATTAAATTTCTTAGATTGGAAATCATTTTATTAAACGCTGAAGCAATTTTACCTATTTCATCTTTGCTTTTTATTGCAATTTGCGAAGTCAAATCTCCTTCATTATTGGATAGTTCTGTCATTTTTTCTGATATATCAACCAGTCGAGAAATCTTTCTTCCTAGAATAATAATGGTCAATAATATGAATATTATCAAAACTATTATTGCTATATATATGTAATGGTAGAGAGTATCAGTTCTGACCATCATTTCAGAAGTATAAAGCTCGGCTTCCTCATAAATCTTATTTTGGAAAAAATTTAAGTATCTTTCCATTGCATCCTTTCTGGTTTCATAACTTTCGCTTGATATCAAATAATTTGCTAAAGATGTCTTCCCTTCTCTGTATGCTTCCATGGCCTCTATTTCAATTTCTGTAAGTTGTTCAGAGAGAGTTTTGGCCTGTTGTAGGTACTTCATATTTTCTTCTGAAATATTAAGGTCTTTAAATTGACTTAAAATTTTCTCTTGAGTTTTGTTTTCATTAACCTCTTTCATGTATTCATCATATTTTTCATCATATCCACGCATTATATAATTTACTACTGTTTGTGTTTTATAATTGGTAGCTGATATAAATTCTGTCGTCAGTTTTCTAATTTCATCCTCTCTGTCCTCAGCAGCCCGCTCATTTCCAATATAAACATTAATATTGTATAGACCCACGACTACAGCGATGCATAATATTACACAAATACTGCCCATGATTTTTAAAAGCTTCGATATGCTCAAGTCTGTCAGCCTCCCAAAGATATTAATTTTGCATATTATAACATATTTTAACATATTTCT
>DUSG01000194.1 GCA_012842725.1 Clostridiales bacterium | reverse complement strand
TTATTTTCTATAGCGAATAATATGCATAAAGCATTATTGCACACTCAATTCTTTTCTTTTGCATTTTACATTCCAAATCATAAGGTACTCTCATATCACCGTTGAAAGCAACGGCATTTGCCTGGCAACCTCCGCTGCAAAAAAACTTGGCCCAGCATTGTCCGCATTTTTCCTTATGATATACAGAATTCTGTGAGAATTTCTTTTGAAGATCTTTGTTCTTTATTCCTTCAAAAACATTACCTATTATATATTCATCTCTGCCGACAAACTGATGACACGGATACAAATCTCCATCAGGTGTTATGGCAAAATATTCATAACCGGCTCCACATGAGGTTACCTTCTTATATATACAAGGCCCACCTTCTAAATCTATAGCGTAATGATAAAATGTAAAATCTTTTCCCTTATTTTTATATTCTATAATCTTTTGAGCCAATGTCTCATACTCCATCAATATTCTATCCAGATGTTCTTCCTTTAAAGCATAACTTTTGTCCCGATTAGCTATAACAGGCTCAATGGAAATTTCTTTAAAACCTTCATCTGCCAAAGCAATTACATCGTTGGAGAAATCTTTATTGTCAGCGGTAAACGTACCTCTTACATAATAGCTTTTATTCCCTCTTGACTGAACTAACTTCTTTATCTTTGATAAAATTATATCATAAGTTCCGTTACCATTTATAGTCTTTCTCATATTATCATTGATATTTTTTCTGCCATCTATACTCAAAACCACATTGTCCATATTTTCATTTAAGTATTCAATTGATTCATCATCAAGCAATACTGCATTTGTAGTCATTGTAAAACCTATATGCTTATTAAAGCTTTTTGCTTTATCCCGGCCATACTCAATAGTAGCCTTGACTACATCAAAATTCATCATTGGTTCTCCGCCAAAAAAATCAACCTCTAACCGTTTCCTGTTACCTGAATTTTCCACTAGAAAATCAATGGCCTTCTGAGCTATATCTAAAGGCATCATTTTCCTTTTTCCGTGATAATCACCGGTAGATGCAAAGCAGTATTTACATCTCAGATTACAGTCATGGGCTACATTAAGGCATATAGCTTTTAATTGAAAGTCATTTTTCCTGGATAATACATAATCCTTATATGTATCTTCAGAAAAAATTAAACCGTCTTCCTTCAGTTTATTTATTTCTTTCAAAGCTTCATTAAACTGCTCAATTCCATACTTGTTTTTCAGCCTCTCTTCCAGACCGATATCATGTGAATCAACAAACAAATCCAGAATATCATAAACTATATCTTCTACTACATGTACTGCTCCACTGTTTACATCTAATACAATGTTCATTCCGTTCATTTTATATTTGTGTATCATGTTTTTTCCTCTCCATATAAAATTTACATTACTAATTCTATATCATAACCATTGGCCTGTCAAACTCCAACACCATAAAAATATGCTCCTTCTTTCAGTTAACAGTTTTGCTTGCCGTTTACCAAAAGAGGAGCAAATAATCAAGGATTACTGAAATTTTATAAACTTATACTATTCTTATTCCAGGATTTTATCTAGATACTTGGCAACACTTAAAGCTGCAATATTGCCTTCTCCAACAGCTTTAGCTATCTGAAACGGTTTCCCTGTGCAATCCCCACATGCAAAAACACCCGGTATGTTGGTGGCCATATATTTATCGACTTTTATAGAACCATCCTCTAATTCAATTCCGTCTATCAATTGACTAACCGGTAGTACATCTCTTATGAAAAAGACTGCATCTACATCAATGTCTCCTTCAGTTGTTACAAGAGATGTCACCTTATTTCCATCACCAACTACTGACAGAGGTTTACCTTTTAATACGATTATATTGTTACTTTCTAACATAATCGTTTTGTACAGGGGTAGATAATATACTTTTGAACAGATTTCACCCATAAATCTGGCTTCTTCTTCCCCTTCCCTATTTTCAGATACTATTGCTACCGTTTTGTTTCTATAAAGAGGTCCGTCACATGTTGCACAGTATCCGACACCTCTCCCGATGTAATACTCTTCTCCTTCTATCAATGTTGTTTTTGCCTTGCCTGTAGCTAAAACAATAGTCTTGGCATCGTAAAAATTACTTCCTGCATTGATGGTAAAATATTCGCCCATATTCAGTACATTATAGGCCTTTTCTTTCTTCTTTTGGATTCCCATTTCCTCCAAATGTTTCTCAAAAGTTTGGATTAAATCTTTTCCACTTATATTATTAATACCAAGATAGTTCACAATATTAGGAGCTTTGCTTAAATCAGTTGCTTCGTCAGTACCGGCTAATATAATAAAATTTTTGCTTCTTATTTTCAGATTAAGGGCTGCTGACATTGCAGCAGGACCGCCTCCTATAACAGCAACATCGTACATCTAAAATTCCTCCATATTTATTCTTTATATATTTTTTCTTCCATTCTTTCTAAAGGATGATCAACTATCATATGTTCTATATTCAATGCCATACCTTCAACACTTGGGAGCACATATTTTATACCTTCCAACTCCGTCAATGTATTGACCAGAGAACTTATCGTCATATCCTCACCGGTTGCTCCGCCCCAGTGTTTAGTATGCATTTCTT
>DUSG01000193.1 GCA_012842725.1 Clostridiales bacterium | reverse complement strand
TTTTTCTTATGTATCAAGTTATCCTTTTTCTAAGTTTATCAAGTATTTTTTTCTCTATTCTTGACACCTGCACTTGTGATATACCCAACATTTCTGCAACTTGACACTGAGTTTTTTCATTAAAGTATCTAAGAATAATAATTTGCCTTTCTCTGGGCTCTAAAGTAGATATAACTTCCTTTAAAACTATCCTGTCAATCAAGTTAGTATCATCCAGATTGACATTCTGTATCTTATCTATTAACAATACAGGAGAACCATCATCCTGATAGATTACATCATATAAAGATTGAGTTGAATTAATTGAGTCCATAGCCATAATCAAATCTTCTGCTGTAATATCAAGTTCCGCTGCCAGTTCTGATATTGTAGGTTCTCTACCATAGGTTTTCTCCATGTTTTCTTTATAAGCATGAGCTTTGATTGCAATTTCTTTTAAATTTCTACTTACTTTAATTATCCCATCATCTCTCAAAAACCTTTTAATTTCACCTATTATCATAGGTATGGCATAAGTCGAGAACCTCACATTATATGAAGTATCAAATTTTTTTATCGCTTTTAGTAGCCCTATGCTACCTATTTGCACTAAGTCTTCATATTCACATCCTCGATTTAGAAATCTCTTTACAACACTTCGAACTAGGCCAAGATTTTGCGAAACTATATAATTTTCAGCTTCGCTATCTCCATTCTGGGCTCTTTTGATATAATCATTTATTTCATCTTGAGAGAGTTCAGACCAATCCATAGGACACCCTATAACTCCTTCTTAAATGTTTTTTTCATAATAACAGTTGTACCTTTGCCCAGTTCAGATATGACATCAACTTGATCCATAAAAGCTTCCATTACTGTAAATCCCATACCTGATCTTTCCAATTCCGGTTTGCTGGTATAAAGTGGTTGTCTTGCTTTTTCTATATCTTCAATCCCTTTACCCTTATCTATGACCTCAATTTCAACCGTGTTTTCTATTATTCTACAAATTATTGTGACATATCCTTCTTGATACTCATATCCATGTATGATTGCATTTGTAACAGCTTCAGAAACAGCAGTCTTTATTTCAGTTATTTCTTCAATGGTTGGATCTAGCTGAGCTGCAAAAGCAGCTACTACTGACCTTGCAAAACTTTCATTCTGTGATTTGCTTAAAAACTCAAGTTTCATTTCATTGTCAACTCTCATCAATTTACTCTCCTTTACAGTTTTTCTATTGCAGTTTTTATACTATCGTAATTGGGTATGATTCTTTTTAAACCGCAAATCTCATATATTCTTTTGATCTGCGGTTTCATAGATACAATCCCTACTTTCCCGCCATTTGATGTAATTTGTTTGTATCGCCCAATTATAACTCCAATCCCTGAACTATCCATAAAATTCAGACCACTCATATCAAATATGATATTTCTTGGATTTTTTTTAAGTATTGCTTCATCAATTGAATCTCTGATATAAGTTGAGCTATGGTGGTCTAATTCACCATTGAGTTTAATAATGAGTGTATTATTTAATGTCTCAAAGCTAACTCCCATTCCTTTCCCTCCATTACCATAGTAGTATTATTATTCTTTATTAACTTATTTTTTCCTTCATCGAAAAATGTAAGCTTTTGTTCAAATTAGTTGCTTATCAATTTTTTTACTTTTGCATGATTTAAACACTGAATCAGTTTTGAGAAAAAGTGAAACTTTTCTTTTCATTTATCGTATAAATACATTGAATATGTGGGATAAAATGTATCTTTTCATCAGATAGAGGCTATACTTCATAAGATAGGGAGTGATTTTATTGAATATTCTTATATTTTCTGTGTCTATCGGGAATGGTCATGATCAGGTAGCACACACTATAAGAAATGAATTCTTATCAATAAATCCCGAGAATAATATAAAAATCATCAATACAATAAGTTTGATTAGCCCTTTATTGGATAAAGTCATATTAGATAGTTACTTAAATATAATAAAGTTCTACCCAAAAGCTTGGGGTAAAATATATGAAAAAACAAATAAACTCGATCCTATGATAGATATAAACGATATAACTAATAAGCTATTGACTAAAATGTGGTTCAGAAAACCAATGTTCGATTTTGAACCTGATGTAGTATTTTGTACCCATAGCTTTCCTGCTTCAATTGTTTCCAGTCTTAAAGAAAAGAAAAAAATAAACTGTCCTTTAATATCAGTAATAACAGATTTTAATATTCATTCATCATATATCAATGATTATACTGATTACTATGTCATACATCATGAAAGCCTTATTTCTGCAATGAAGGATTTCGGTATTCCTCAAGATAAAATATTACCTTTTGGAATACCCGTCAGAAAAGAGTTCTCATGTGACCTGAATAAAGATGAACTGATAGATAAATTAAACTTAAAAAATATAAAAACCGTTATTGTAATGGGCGGTGGTTTAGGATTAGGTTCAATTAACAAAATAGTAAAAGAAATAGATAAAAAATTTGATGATATTCAAATTATAGCAGTTGCAGGGCGAAATAAAAAATTAGAAATGAAATTAAGGAATTTAGATACTAAGAACAATCTTATCGTGTATGGATTTATTGATAATATTCATGAATTGATAGAAGTATCTGATATAGTCATCACCAAACCAGGAGGAGTTACTATTGCAGAAGTTTTATGTAGAGAAAAACCAATTATTATATTTTCTCCAATACCAGGACAGGAATCGGATAATGCAGAGTTTTTACTTAATAACGGTGTAGCTGCAACAACCTCTGAAGTTACGAAAATTCCACAATTAATAAATCAAATATTGGATAATGATATTAGAAAAGAAAGCATGAGAAAATTATCTGCTTATCTGAAAAAACCTTATTCGGCAAAAAACCTTGCAGAATTTGTAATCAATAATATTTTTAAGTCATAATTTTTTATTGCATTTTATATTTCTATAACCTATAATGTTTATTGTATTTAATAGGTCTGATATTTTCGCTCTGCAAAAGCCTCTACTTATTGCATCGAAGTTAGGCTTTTTTTATTATCATAAGTAGCCCGAAAGGAAGTGTATAAAAACTTGTATCAACTTGATCAATCAAAAACACCTTTATTTGACGCGCTGATGGAATATGTGAAGAATAATACCATTCCTTTTCATGTGCCTGGTCATAAAAAGGGCCAAGGAATGTGGAATGATTTCAAAAATTTTGTTGGAACAAATGTACTATCTATGGATGTAACTGTGTTTAAACAAGTTGATAGTCTCCATAAACCAACGGGAGTAATTAAAGAAGCCCAAGACCTAGCTGCTGACGCCTATAATGTAGACTATACTTTTTTCTCAATACATGGTACTTCGGGAGCCATTCAAGCTATGATAATGAGTGTTGTTGGACCTGGAGACAAAATAATCATTCCTCGAAATGTTCACAAGTCAGTAACAGCAGGCATTATTTTAAGTGGAGCAGTCCCAGTTTATATGCAACCGGAAATAGACGAAACAATTGGTGTAGCATTGAATGTTACACCTGAAACTGTTAAGAATACATTGGAAGCGAATCCGGACGCAAAAGCTGTTTTAATAGTCAATCCCACTTATTATGGAGTCTCAACGGATATTGAAAGAATAGTAGAAATAGTTCATAGTTATGATATACCTTTGATTGTAGATGAAGCGCATGGAGCTCATCTGCACTTTAATAAAAAACTTCCTATTTCTGCAGTGGATGCGGGTGCTGACATTTGTTCTCAAAGTACACACAAAATAATTGGCTCCATGACTCAAAGTTCATTGCTACACGTACGAAAAGGTTATGTGGATATAAATAGAGTAAAAACTGTTTTGAGCCTTCTTCAAACAACCAGTCCTTCATATATACTGTTGGCCTCTTTGGATGTTGCAAGAAAACAGATGGTGTTCGAAGGAGAAAAACTTCTTGATAAAACTATTGAATTAGCAAACTATGCAAGAAAATCAATCAATGAAATTGAAGGTTATTATTGTTTTGGGGAAGAAGTATTGAGTAAAAAAGGAGCTTATGCTTTTGATCCGACTAAGATTACAATTACATGCAAAGATTTAGGACTAAGCGGTTATGAATTGGAAAGAATACTAGCCGAAAAATATTATATACAGCCTGAAATGTCTGATCTATATAATGTATTATGTGTATTTTCAATAGGCGATACGAAAGAGAATGTTGACAGACTATTGCATGCTCTTAGAGAAATAAGCAATGTTCAATGCTGTTCTCTAAGAAGAAAAATTGAAGTTATTGATATGCCAGATATACCTGAACAGATATTGACTCCAAGAGAAGCTTTTAACAGCAGAACTATTTCGGTTCCTATAAATGACAGTATAGGACAAATAAGTGCTGAATTTTTGATGGCATATCCTCCGGGCATTCCGATTCTGTGCCCCGGTGAATTAATTACAAAAGAAATAATAGATTATGTAAAGACATTAAAAGAAGCTAACCTTTATGTTCAAGGAACTGAAGATCCGGAAGTAAACTTAATAAAAGTAGTAAGCAACTTAAATATATACTAAAATAGTGGAGCATATCAT